>DASTEN010000444.1:0-4304 GCA_035709645.1 Sphingomonas sp. | reverse complement strand
TCCCGAGACGCATCCCGCACGCGCCATGCACGACACGTTTTACTGCGAGGGACCGACCACGGGCCGCGACGGGCAAAGCCCGTCGTCGGACGGCGAGCTTGGCTCGCCGCCGGCCGCGCTCGGTTCCTCGCGGATGGTCCTCCGCACGCATACGAGCCCCGTCCAGATCCGCGCGATGAAGGCTGCCGGCGGGACCAAGCCCGTGCGCATCATCGCACCCGGCCGCACCTACCGTTCGGACTCCGACGCCACACACACGCCGATGTTCCACCAGGTCGAGGGCCTCGTCATCGACAAGGGCATCACCATGGGCCACCTGAAGTGGACGCTGGAGACGTTCCTGAAGGCGTTCTTCGAGCGCGACGACATCGTCCTGCGCCTGCGCCCGAGCTATTTCCCCTTCACCGAACCCTCGGCCGAGGTCGACGTCGGCTTTTCGATCCAGAACGGCAAGCGCGTGATCGGCGGCGCGGAGGGGTGGATGGAAGTGCTGGGCAGCGGCATGGTCCACCGCAAGGTGATCGCGGCGGGCGGATACGACCCCGACGAATGGCAGGGCTTCGCCTTCGGATGCGGGATCGATCGTCTCGCGATGCTCAAATATGGGATGGATGACTTGCGCGCGTTCTTTGACGGCGATCTGCGCTGGCTGAAGCACTACGGCTTCGGTGCGCTCGACGTACCCACGCTGTCGGGAGGAGTCGGCGCATGAAGTTCACTTATGCCTGGCTCAAAGAGCATCTCGACACGTCCGCGACCACGCAAGAGGTTGCCGACGCGCTGACCCGTATCGGGCTGGAGGTCGAGGGTGTCGAGAACCCCGGCGCGAAGCTCGCGCCGTTCCGTGTCGCCAAGGTGCTGTCGGCCGAGCGCCACCCGCAGGCCGACAAGCTGCAGGTGCTGTCGGTCGATGCCGGCGACGGACCCGTTCAGGTCGTCTGCGGCGCGCCCAACGCGCGCGCAGGCCTGGTCGGCGTATTCGGCCCGCCGGGGGCGTACGTACCCGGCGCCGACATCACGCTGAAGGTCGCGGCGATCCGCGGCGTCGAATCGAGCGGCATGATGTGCTCGGCGCGCGAATTGCAGATCGGCGAAGGGCATGAGGGGATCATCGAGCTGCCGGCCGATGCGCCGGTCGGCACGCCCTACCCCGACTATGCGGGCCTCGACGATCCCGTCTTCGACATCAGCGTCACGCCGAACCGCCAGGACTGCATGGGCGTCCGCGGCATCGCGCGCGATCTGGCGGCGGCGGGGTTGGGCACGCTGAAGCCGTTGACGGGCACCGAACCGGTCGAGGGCGAAGGCCCCGGCCCCGACGTCCGCACCGACGATCCCGACGGCTGCCCCGCCTTCTACGCGCAGGAAGTCCGCGGCGTGACCAATGGCGCTTCGCCCGACTGGATGCAGGCGCGGCTGAAGGCGGTCGGGCAGAAGCCGATCTCGGCGCTGGTCGACATCACCAACTATGTGATGCTCGATCTCGGCCGCCCGCTGCACGTCTATGACAAGGCGAAGCTCACCGGCGGGCTGGTCGCGCGCAAGGCGGTGGCGGGCGAGCAGGTGCTGGCGCTGAACGGCAAGACGTACGCGCTGTCCGAGGGCATGACCGTCATCGCGGACGACACCCATGTCCACGACATCGGCGGCATCATGGGTGGCGAGGAATCGGGCGTCGCCGAGGCAACGACCGACGTCGTCATCGAATGCGCGTATTTCACGCCTGAAGCGATCGCGCGGACCGGGCAGGCGCTGCAACTGACCAGCGACGCGCGCCAGCGGTTCGAGCGCGGGGTCGACCCGGCGTTCCTCGATGCGGGCCTTGCCGTCGCTTGCGCGTTGGTGCTCGACATCTGCGGCGGCACCCCGAGCGGCATCACGCGATCGGGAACGCCGCCGACCGAGCCGAAGACCCTCAGCTATGACCCGACGCTCGTCGATCGGCTGGGCGGGCTGACCGTCGATACCGAGCGCCAGAAGGCGATCCTGGAGAGCCTGGGCTTTATCGTCGCGGGCGACTGGACGGTCACCGTTCCGACCTGGCGCCGCGATGTCGATGGCAACGAAGACCTGGTCGAGGAAGTCATCCGCATCGAAGGCCTCGACAAGGTACCCTCGACGCCTCTTCCCCGCACGCCCGGCATCGCCACGCCGACCGCCACGCCGATGCAGTTGATCGAACGCAAGGTCCGCCGCACCGCCGCCGCCCGCGGCCTGTCGGAAGCCGTGACGTGGAGCTTCATCAGCGAAAGCGAAGCTGCGGCCTTCGGTGGCGGCGCATGGACGCTCGCCAACCCGATCAGCGAGGACATGAAGGTCATGCGCCCCTCGCTGCTGCCCGGCCTGCTCGCCGCCGCCGAGCGCAACACAAAGCGCGGTGCGACCAGCATCCGGCTGTTCGAACTCGGCCGGCGCTATCTGGCAGACGGGGAACGGCTGACGCTGGGCATCGTGCTGGCCGGCAATGCCCGCCCGCGCGGCTGGGCGCAGGGCAAGGCCAAGGGCTTCGACGCGTTCGACGCCAAGGCCGAGGCGCTGGCGCTGCTCGAGGCCGCCGGCGCACCGGTCGCCAACCTGCAGGTGATGGGCGAGGCGGGCGAGACCTGGCACCCGGGCCAGTCGGCGACGCTCAGGCTGGGGCCGAAGACGGTGCTCGCCGCGTTCGGCATGCTCCACCCGCTGACGCTGAAGGCGTTCGATCTGTCCGGCGACGTGGCGGCGGTCGAGATCTACCTCGATGCGATTCCGCCCAAGCGCAGCACGGGTTTCATGCGCTCCGCCTACACCCCGCCCGCGCTGCAGGCAGTGACGCGCGACTTCGCGTTCCTGGTGCCCGCCGAGATGAAGGCCGGCGACCTCGTTCGCGCGGTGAAGGGCGCGGACAAGGGAACGATCGTCGATGCGCGGCTGTTCGACCGCTTCGTGAAAGACGATCAGACCAGTCTGGCGGTCGAAGTGACGTTGCAGCCCGGGACCAAGAGCTTCACCGACGAGGAGTTGAAGGCGGTGGCCGACAAGGTCGTCGCCGCCGCGGCGAAATTGGGCGCGACGCTGCGCACCTGACCATCGTCATCACCGCGAAGGGGGGATCAATAGTCGCTAAAGGACGTGAGACTCACGGAGTTTAGCCAGAATTGATCCCCGCCTCCGCGGGGATGACGTTTGAAGACTTTGGAGTAAGCGAATGCCGACAGTCCTCATCACCGGCGCAACCTCGGGCATCGGCAAGGCCGCGGTCGAGGCGTTTGCCGATTCCGGCTGGCACGTCGTCGCCACCGGCCGCCGCGCCGACCGGCTGGAGGCGCTGAAGTCGGAGTGCGTCCACACCCTCGCCTTCGACATCCGCGACGACGCGGCGCGCGATGCCGCGATCGACGGGCTGGAGGGCCCGTTCGCCGAGATCGACCTGCTGATCAACAACGCCGGCCTGGCGCTGGGTCTGGAGCCGGCGCAGAAGGCGTCGCTCGCCAACTGGCGGACGATGATCGACACCAACGTCACTGCGCTGGTCGCGATCACCCACAAGCTGCTGCCCGGGCTCGTCCAGCGCAAGGGGGCGATCATCAACCTGTCGTCGGTCGCGGCGACCTATCCCTATCCCGGCGGCAACGTCTATGCGGGCACCAAGGCGTTCGTCCGCCAGTTCAGCCTGGACCTGCGCGCCGACCTGCACGGCACCGGGGTGCGCGTGACTTCGATCGAACCGGGGATGGTCGAAACCGAATTCACCCTGGTCCGCACCGGCAGCCAGGAGGCGTCGGACACATTGTACGGCGGCGTGAACCCGATGACGAGCGAAGACATCGCCGATACGCTGCTATGGGTCGCGACGCTGCCGCCGCACCTGAACATCAATACGCTGGAACTGATGCCGACCAACCAGTCGTGGCAGGGCTTCGCAGTGCATCGGGAGGGGTGATGGCGGACTGGATCTCGTTCGGGTCCGAAGCGCTGCGCGCCGCGGTCAACCCGTATGGTGCGGAACTGTCGTCGCTGATCGACGGCGACGGTGCGGAGCTGATGACGAACGCCGATCCCGCGTTCTGGACCGGCCGCGCGCCAATCCTGTTCCCGATCGTCGGCGCGGTGGCGGGGAACCGCTATCGGCTGGACGGCCGCGAGTATACGCTCGGCAAGCATGGCTTTGCGCGGACGTCGACGTTCGAGGTGGTCGGGGTAGACGACGACCTCGCGACCTTCCGGCTCGAAGCGTCGGATGCGACCCGCGAGGCCTATCCGTTCGACTTTTCGCTGACGGTCGACTTCCGGATCGAGGGCGCGACGCTCAGGATCACGACGACGCT
>DASTEN010000443.1:0-2386 GCA_035709645.1 Sphingomonas sp. | reverse complement strand
TCGCAATCCAGTTCGGTGCGGGCATAGACGAAACGGTCGCCGCGCTGCTGGCGCAGGATCGCGATCGTGGTGCCGGCAGCGGTCCGGCGCTGGCGCAACAGTTCGTAGCGCGACTGATCGTCCGACGGCGTCGGGATCACCACGCCTTCCAGCGGGTAGCGTTCGATCCCGTCGCCGGCGACGTCCGTTTCGACTAGATGGCGCAGGTCGACGCGCTCGACCTTGTCCTCGGCCGTTATCGTGTTCGCCGACGTTCCACACGCGGCCAGCATCGCCCCTGCAAGCAGGGCGGTCATCGATCGGATCATGAAGCTCTCACCTTTCTTCCGGGACCAACACACGTCCGGGAAAATGTTGCGACACAGCAATAATTGCTGCGCAAGGGGTCAGCGCGAACGCAGCGCCCCGATCGCCGTCAGGAAGACGATGCCTCCCACGGCCAGGACGACCCCGCCAATATCCTCCCAACCGATCGCCAACAGGCGGTCGAACTGGTCGGCCATCGGCAGCATCGTGCGAAGCGTTTCGAATGGAATAGTCATGGCGCGTCGCAACATAATCACGGTTTGCGCGATGAAAACCGACAAAATAGCGTATCGGTCCAAAGACATCATAAGTTACATGCGCGTAAAAATGGGGAGGGCGACCGGCAACGTCATCGCGCTTGCGTGTTACAAAGCCAGCCCATACACCGTCATTCCGTTTATCGATAATGTGTGGGGGTTCCATGTTTCGTACCGTCGCGTCCGTCCTGCTCGCGTCCACGGCGCTCGTCGGGGCCAGTGCGTTCGCCCAGTCCGCGGCCCCTGCGCCCGCACCGATCAAGGCGGCGCCGCTGTCGGCGCTGGTCGCGCCGGTGAACATTCCCTACGAGAAATTCACCCTGCCCAACGGCCTGACCGTCATCACCCACACCGATCGCAAGGCGCCGATCGTCGCCGTGTCGGTCTGGTACGATGTCGGGTCGAAGCATGAGCCGGAGGGGAAGACGGGGTTCGCGCACCTGTTCGAACATCTGATGTTCAACGGGTCGGAAAATGCGCCGGGCGATTTCTTCGATCCGCTGCGCTCGATCGGCGCCACCGACCTGAACGGCACCACCAGCTATGATCGCACCAATTATTTCGAAACGGTGCCGAAGCCCGCGCTCGACCGCGCGCTGTTCCTCGAATCCGACCGCATGGGCTATCTGCTCGGCGCGGTGACGCAGGGCGTGCTCGATGAACAGCGCGGCGTCGTGCAGAATGAAAAGCGGCAGGGCGACAACCAGCCCTATGGCCTGGTCCGCTACAAGATGACCGAGGGCATCTTCCCGGTTGGCCACCCCTATCGCCACTCGGTGATCGGTTCGATGGCCGATCTCGATGCCGCCAGCCTAGAGGATGTGAAGAACTGGTTCCGTGGCCATTACGGTCCGAACAATGCAGTGCTCGTGCTCGCCGGCGATATCGACGCCAAGGAAGCGCGCCCGCTGGTCGAGAAATATTTCGGCGCGATCCCGAAGGGCCCCGAATCGGTCCTGCCGCAGATCGCGGTGCCGACGCTCGCCGCGCCGGTGCGCGAGGAGATGAAGGACCGCGTCGCCGCGACGATGATCATGAAGGTCTGGCCGGTGCCGGGCCTGAACGATCCCGACGCGCCCGCACTCGACGTGGCGATGAGCGCGCTGGGCGGTCTTGCCTCCTCACGGCTCGACAACGAACTGGTCAAGAAGGACAAGCTGGCCGTGCAGGTGTCGGCCGGCGTCCAGTCGCTATCGCAGGCCGGCATGCTGATCGTCCGCGCGGTCGTCCGTCCCGGCGTCGATGCGAAGCTGGTCGAGGCGAAGCTGGACCAGATCATCGCCGATTATCTGCGCACCGGCCCAACCGCCGACGAAGTGGCGCGCGTCGCCACAACCAATGTGTCGAGCACCATTTCCGGCCTCGAATCGGTCGGTGGTTTCGGCGGCAAGGCGGTCGCGCTGGCGTCGGGCGAGCTCTACTCGAACGATCCGGGCTTCTATAAGAAGGAGCTGACCGCGCTGGCGACGATGACGCCCGACCGCGCCCGCGCCGCCGCGCAGAAATGGATGTCGCGCCCCGCCTATACGCTGGTCGTCGTGCCCGGCGCCCGCGAAGGCTATGAAGAGGCCAAGGCGGTGCCGAAGGTCGCCGACAACAGCACGCCCGGCCCTGCACAGGGTCCGGCCAAGGGCACGCGCGGTGCCATGCCCGCCGTGCCCGATGCCGGCGGCCAGTTGCAATTTCCGAAGGTGACGCGCAGCCGCCTCGCCAACGGGATGGAGCTGGTCTATGCCCAGCGCACCGCCGTACCGGTGACGCAGGTGTCGATGGCGTTCGACGCCGGCATCGCCGCCGACGTGCCGGGCAAGCTCGGCACCGCG
>DASTEN010000442.1:0-2548 GCA_035709645.1 Sphingomonas sp. | reverse complement strand
CACCGGCGATCGCGGACTGACGGCGATGGCGGCTGTCCTCGACCGCATGCTGGCCCGCGCGGTGGCGCAGCGCATGCTTGTCGTCATCGCGTTGATCGTCGCCATCCTGTCGCTTGAAAACGTCCAGCGTCTGACCACCGACCTGCAACGAACGATCGATCCGATGCACCTGCTCGGCCGGCTTTCGCTGCTGCTGATCCCCGAACATCTGAGCGCGGCGATCCCGGTCGCGCTGTTGCTGGGCGTCGCCTTGACCGTGCGCAAGCTGGCGATCGATGGCGAATGGCAGATTTTCGCCGGCGCGGGCGTGTCGCGGCGGCGGCTGCTGCTGGCTCCCCTGGCGGTCGCGCTGGTCGCGGGTGGCGTCCAGCTGGCGCTGCGGATGGAGATTCGGCCGGCCGGCGAACGCGCGCTGGATGCCCTGTACGGCGACATCCGGACGGGTGCCCACGGCATCCCGCTACCCATCGGCGAACCGATCGCGATCGCCCCCGACACGACCCTGTTCATAAGTGGCGTTCACCAGCACGCCGGACAAAGACCGATGCTGGCTGAAGCTGTGGTCACCCGCGGCGATACCGTCTTCGGCGCGCCGATCGCCGACATCGTCCGTAGCGGCGACGGCACGGTTGCGATCGACCTGATCGACGGCACCGCGGTCGCCCGCTCCGGCGACGGCACGACGCGGACGGTCGCCTTCCACCGGCTGCGCCTGTCGGGATCGCCGGAGATGATCGGGCTGGTCGGCAAGGACTTCCGCCACCAGCTCGATCGCCGCAATGCCGCCGAACTGATCGCGCTCGCCCGGACCGGCGCGCCAGACGTGCGTGCAGCCGCGATTTCGGCATTTGCCATGCGGCTCGATTCGGCGGTGTTCTGCCTGGCCATACCCCTGTTCGCACTGGTTCTGGGTCATCCGGGTCGACGGTGCACCAGCGCGGTCGGCATCGGCGTCGGCATCGTGCTGATCGTCGCCCATTTGAAATCGTCCGCCTTCGTAGAGGATCGTTTTGCCAGCCATGCGATTCCCGCCATGCTGCTCCATCTGACGGCATGGTTGGCGCTGGGGATCGGTGCGCTGGCGCTGGAGCGGCGGTTCGGTGAGGGGTTCGTCGAAGGGGCCGCGGCGCGGATGGCGATGGCCGGTCGGGCGCGTCCGATCGGCGACGCGCGTCCGCGCGGCGTGCGCCGCTGGGCCTATGTCCTGCTGGGGTTTCGCCGCGTCGTCGCCTGGCCGCCGCGCATGCCGGCGAATATCGACGCGCCGATCGAACGCACTGCGATCAGCGGAAGGTAATCGTCCAGCGCGCTTCGGCCTGGGTGTCGAGCCGGTCGGCAGACCCCAGCCGCATGTCGGCGACCGGACGATGCAGCGACGACAACGCCACGCGCCAGCCCATCGTCGGCCCCGTCTCCGACACGTCTTCGTCACCCAACGTCAGGCGGACGCCGTGACCGGCCGTCACACCGCCGACGTTGGTCAGGTCCGGGCCGGCGAACAGCCGCCGCCCGTGCGCCGTGCCGATACGCAGATAATCAATCCCCAGCGCCGGCCCGCCTTCATAGGACGCTTCCAGCCCGGCCGACGTCACGTCTGCCGACAGCCGCCGCGCCGCGGTCGGCAGGACATCGCGCCGCCGGCGCACCGATGCATTGGCGATGGTCGCACGCAGCTGCACCGCACCCACATCGACCTCCGCCGACGCACCCAGGCTGAGCATCGTGTAGCGATCCGACCGCAACAGGCCATCGGTCGCGCCGGGACCACCGGTAACGCGCACGGCGCTGACCGTCAGGTCGATCGGCCCGGTCAGTCGCAGTTCGTCGGCCTGGTTGCGGCGAATGGAGATCCGATCCTCAAGCTGCAGCGTGTTCAGCGCCGTCGCCCGGCTGCGAAGTGCGGGGGGCATCGTCGCGACATAGTTGAATTGCCGCTCGATCAGCGGCGTCCGCTTCGGGGGCGACGCTTCGCACGGTACCGCCAGCGGCCCGCACCCCATGACGCCGACGACCAACAGCGGCCAGCCCATCCCCATATCCCCCGTTCAAGGAATAGACGATACCGGGTGCCCCGATCCGCACCGACAGAACTAACGATCGATCAAAAATTCACCGCAGTACGCACCGACATGTCGGCATCATGCCCGATTGCGGCACGATAATCATCGAACAGGCGTCGGAAATGCGTATCCATCGCCGGAGCCTGATCGGCCAGCGCCGCGGCCGCGTGCAGCGCGTCCGGCCCCGCCTCGATCCGCCGTGCGATCGCTTCCGCCATCGAACGGGGCGACCGCGCGGTATAGCTCTGATCGCATGCCGCGCGGAAACGGTCGCTCGCCCCGCCCTCGTCCGGAAGGATCAGCGGCAGTCCGGCTGCCTGCGCTTCGGCCGCGACCATGCAGAATGTTTCGGATTCGCAGCCGTGAACCAGCGCATCGGCACTGGCGAGCAGCTTCGCCAGCCGTCCGCGATCGCGTTCGGGGGCGGCCAGATAGACATGCGGGCTGAACCGCGCCGCGCGCGCCACCTTCGCCTCGTCCCGTCCCCC
>DASTEN010000441.1:0-7882 GCA_035709645.1 Sphingomonas sp. | reverse complement strand
GTCGATGCGCGGCGTCAGGTCGAACCGGCTGTTCAGGGCGACGGGAGCGGAGAGGGCCAGGTTCCCCTGGAAGGAGGGGGTCAGCGGCAGCTCGTCCCCGGGCGCGACGGTCGCCGACGCGCCGGGCACCGGCGTGATGCTCTTGATCTCGTCGTCGAGCGTGCTGAACCCGCCCTGGACGTGAAGGCCGGCGGTCGGCCGATAGCCGAGCTCGGCCTCGAATCCTCTGATCGTCGCGTTGCCCGCGTTGAAGAGCAGCGGCACGACGCCCTGACGGAAGATCAGCTGGATGTCCTGATACTCCGCCTGGAACGCCGCCAGGTTCAGGCGCAGGCGACCGATGTTGGTCTTGATGCCCGCTTCGTAGCTGGTGACGCTTTCGTCCGCGAAGGGCACCGGCAGATTGTCCGCGGTCGCGGCGTTGTAGCGGGTGTTGAAGCCGCCCGATTTGAAGCTCCTGGCGTAGGACGCATAGGTGCTGATCGCGTCGTTCCAGCGATACTGGATGCTGCCCGATCCGGTCAGCGCAGCGAAATTGCGCTGGAACGACCGCGGGAAGATGAACAGCGGTCCGCCTTGCGTCGTCGCCAGCGTCGGTAACGGGTTCGGGTCCGGCTGGGTCGCCGGGAACAGGTTCAGCACCGTCCCCTGGTAGTATTTGCGGTCGGAGGTGTAGCGCAGCCCGCCGCTCAGCTCCAGGCGTGCAGTCGGCGACCAGCTGACTTCGCCGAACACCGCGACCGAATTGGTCTTCAGTCGCGACACCTGCAGGTCGCGGCTGCCGGGACCACCCGCCAGCAGCGACGAGATGACCGGCGGCGACGGCGGGAAGGCGAGGAAGACGGTCGCGCGCTCGTCGGTCGCCTCGTTGAAATAATATCCGCCGAGGATGCCGTTAACCTTGCCGAAGTCGAGCTGGAGCTGGACCTCCTGGCTGAACTGGTTCGACGTGGCGCCGACATCGGTCGTGATCAGCGTCAACGGCGTGTTGTCGGCGTCGCGGACGCCGCGCGAGGTCGTCTCGCGATAGCCGGTGATCAGTTTGACCAGTGCCTGTTCGGTCAGACGGATGTTGGCGGTGCCGGCGACGCCCCACACCTCCGACATGCTCATCACGGGTGCATTGCCGCCGTTCACGAAATCGCCACGCGCCTGCAAATCGTTGGCGCAGCGGATGTCGTTGATCAGCGGCACGTTGGGCGCGCCGAACCGGGGATTGCCGGGCGTGATCGGCGAGAAGGGAATGGTCGCGCCGGGGCAGCCGGCGGCGACGCTGGCGATGGCGGCGACGGGGGCCTGTTCGTTGACACCGGCCAGCACGAACGGCGCGCCGTTTTCATCACGCCGCGAATAATCGCCGCGGATAAACAGGTCGAATGCGCTCGATGGTTCCCACTTCACCGCGCCGTTGAACGAATAGCCGTTCTCGTTGCCCAGGTCCAAGCCGTCGACCGCGCGGATGACATAGCCGTCGCGCTTGCGGAAACCGCCCGAGACGCGTGCGGCAAGCGTGTCGCTGATCGGCACGTTGAGCGCGGCGAACCCTTCGCGCAGATTATAGTCGCCGATCCGCAGACGGCCTCGACCGTTCCACACGCCCATTTCAGGCTGCCGGGTGCGGACCAGGATCGCGCCGCCGATCGTGTTGCGGCCGAACAACGTGCCCTGCGGTCCGCGCAGCACCTCGACACCATCGATGTCGCCGAAGTCGATCGCCCCGCCGACTGCGCGGCCAAGGTAGACTTCGTCGAGGTAGATGCCGACCCCGGGATCGACCGCCGCGGTCGGATCGACCTGGCCGACGCCGCGAATGAACACCACGGCAGACGCGGTGTTACCCGACAGCTGGCCGGCCGGCTTGAACTGCAGGCTGGGGGTGATGCGTTCCAGATCGGACGTCTGGACGACCTGGCGCTGTTCGAGGATGTCGGCGCTGAACGCGGAAATGGCGACCGGCGTGTCCTGCAGACTTTCCTCGCGGCGGCGGGCGGTGACGATGATGTCGCCGGTATCGGCCGCATCCGGTTGCGTCGCGGTCGTCGCGTCCTGGGCCACGGCGGTGCCCGGCACCGCGACGATCGCCAGCGCGCCGATCGCGGCGTGACAGCCCAGCAGCACGCGCATCGTCGAGTGAAGACCAGTCATCGCATCCTCCCAAATGCGGGAGAGGTCGGCCCCTCCCCTTATGCTCACAGGCTAGGCCACAGAATGCTATTGTCAATAACTGTTATGCGAGACAGCCGTCTTTACGATCGCCCGGTATGATCGTATGCCTTGCATACAGTAAGGAGAGAGGATGATGGCGACGCAGGCAGCATTTCCCGCCGCGGTCGATCCGGCCACGCTGACCGAACACTGGTCGATCGAAATGACCGCGAAGGACGTGCCCGATCTGGAGCATGCCGCGCCACGGATCCCGCCGGGAACCAAGATCCCGGTCACCTTCCTGCCGGGCGAGACGATCGCGGCGCGGATCGCCGCCGCGGCGCGCGTGCGTGCGCTAGGCTTCGTGCCGATCCCGCATATTTCCGCACGGCGGCTAACATCGCGCGATGAACTGGCGCGATTCCTGGCCGGACTCGCATGCGAGGCCGCGATCGACCACGCGTTCGTCGTCGCCGGCGATCCGCCGCAGCCGCTCGGGCCTTATGCCGATGCGCTGGCGGTAATCCGGTCGGGGCTGCTGGCGGAACACGGCATCACCCGTGTCGGCATCTCGGGCTATCCCGAAGGACATCCCGACATCGGCAACGATCGGCTGTGGGAAGCCGGCCGCGATAAAAGGCTGGCGCTGACCGAACGGGGCCACGACTTCGCCATCGTCACGCAATTCGCCTTTGACGCGACGCCGGTGCTCGACTGGATCGAACACCAGCGCAGCGAGGGCATCCACGCGCTGATCCGCATCGGCGTTCCGGGTCCGGCGAGCGTGAAGACGCTCCTGCGCTTCGCCGCGCGCTGCGGGGTCGGCGCCTCGGCCAAGGTCATGCGCCGCTACGGCCTGTCGATGACGAAGCTGTTGGGGACCGCCGGGCCGGATCGACTGATCGCGGACCTGGCAGCGGGGCTCGACCCGATGCGGCACGGCGATGTGCGACTGCACTTCTATCCGTTCGGCGGGCTGACCGCGACGGCGGAATGGGTGCGGGATTTCCGGGCGAGGCGGTAAACCCCAACTCCGACCGTGTTCCCGCAGGCGGGAGCCCAGGGGTATCGAGGACTGACCTGCTTGGCTCAAGGCTCCCGCCTGCGCTGGAGCATGATGGGAAGGGGGCGGCGGCGCCCCCTCCCCATCCCGTCACGCGGCCTGGCCCGTGCGCCAGCCCTGCTGATACGTCTCCCGCGCCACGCGCGAATAGGGGACCGGACTGACCGTCGCCCGCACCGCGAGCTGGCGATGCGGCTCGACCGTGGTCTTGCGCGTCCCCCCGCCCGGTTCGCCCCACAACACCGTCACTTCGCTGCCGATCGCGATCGACGGGTCGATCGTGGCGAGGCTGAGCGCGGTCTTTTCGTTGAAGCTGTAGCCGGTGAACATCGACAGCCCGACCGTGCGGCCCGACGCATCGCTGACCATGTCGTAGTTGGACGAGGCATAGTTGGCGAGCGGCAGGTCGAAGAACTTGTATGGCGTGCCGTCCGGATCGAACAGCGATGCATAGATCTTCGCCATGTCATCCGGATGCCAAGCCAGCGTCACCTTCCGGCGCTGCGTCGCCGGATCGATCGCTTCCAGCGCCTCGCGTCCATGGAAGTCGTGGTCGAACTTCACGAACGGACCATAGCCGAGCTCCCAGGGGTTCAGGTAATAATCCTCGATGCTCTGCGCGACGAAGCTGCCGCCGATCGATCCGGTCGCCTCGTAGCTGTCGGCGCCCAGCCATTCGCGATACGCGCGCAGTTTTTCACCGGTGTAGATCGCGGGAAGCGGCGACGGGATCCAGCCGGATTCGAGCGTGTTGGACGGATAGGCGCGGCTGCCGCACGGGACGATGCCGAAGTCCTTACCCGCATCCAGGATGGCGGCGCGGATTTCATCCTGTTCGTCGTATGGCCCCCAGATCTCCAACCCCGGCGCACCCGACATGCCGTGACGCAGCGTGCGGACCGTGCGGCCGGCGATGGTCATCTCGCTCATGGTGAAGAACTTCAGTTGCTCGAGCGGACCGCCGTTCAGCCTTTCGATGATCGCCCAGGCATTCGGCCCCTGAATCTGGAAGCGCCAGCTGATCCGGCGCACCGGCTTGCCCATCGGGCGTGACGGGCTGCGGTCGTCCTTGACGATCTCGACGTCGTAGCCACCGGTCGCGGCATGGAACATCAGCCAGTTCGCCGCCGGCGCGCGGCCGACATAGACGAATGTCTCCTCGGCCAGATAGAACAGGATGCCATCACCGATGACATGGCCGTAGGGCGTCGTCGGTACATATTGCTTCGCCTGATTGACGCGGAAATTCCTGGTCGAGTTGATCGCGGTGTCGCTGATCAGGCGCAGCGCGTCACGTCCCCGGATGTACAGGTCGACCATGTGATGCGACTGGTCGAACAGAACCGCGCTGTGCTGCCACGCCCATTGCTCGCTGCGCCAATTGTGAAATTCCGGCGCCACCACCGGATACACATAGGCGCCGAGCTGCGAGTTGCGCAGCATCTCCACAGGGTCGCCACCGGCCTGCAACAGCTGCTCGAGATTCGCGGACATGATTCCTCTCCATCGATTGTGGAGAGCAGCATGACATTCGTACGCTTTACATACAATATGGCGGTGACAAAATTGTTTGTCGCCATAGCATCATACGTCGCCAGCCTGGTGAACGCGCGACAGCAGCGCGATCAGGGTGCGAACCTCGGCCGCGGTGAACCGGTTCTTCAGCCAGGACTCATGATCGCGAATGGCGGTCCGGGCCTGCGCCAGCGCGCCGTCGCCCGCAGGCGTCAGCATCAGCGTCTGGCGGCGGCGATCGACGGTGGACGCCCCGCGCACGATCAGCTCGCGATTTTGCAGCCGGTTGACGATCGCCATGACGGTCGCGCGATCCATCTGCAGCCGCCGGCCGAGATCGGCCTGCGCGATGCCGGGATGGTCGTGGATCAGCCACAGCACCGACACCTGCTTCTGCGTCAGCCCCAGGTCGCTGAACGTATCGGTGAAATGCCGGTACACCGCACCATGCGCCAGGCGGATGTGGAAGCCCAGGATGTCGGCCACCGATCCGGGATCGCCGGTCGTCGGATGATCGTCGCTCACTTGCCAAATCCCTTTTTCCGCTAGAGGCCCTAGCGCTAAAGCGCGAGGACGCAAGCGGGATCAGATTGTATGTTGTGCATACGATATTTGGCAGGTTACACTGCGGCAAACGAGAGGGAGGGGACAGCATGCGCCGCATGATCCTGACATTGTCGTGCGACGATCGCCCCGGGCTGGTCGCCGCCGTGACGCAGCGACTGTTCGACGACGGCGCGAACATCGTCGAGGCCCAGCAGTATAACGACGCAGCCAACGGCCGTTTCTTCATGCGGATCGTCTTCGAAAGCGCCGCCGCACCGGCGCAGCACGAAGCCGCCTTCGCCCCGGTTGCCGGCCAATTCGGCTTCGACTGGCGCCTCCACGCGACCGACGTACCGCGCAAGGTGCTGCTGATGGTGTCGAAATTCGACCATTGCCTGGGCGACCTGCTCTACCGCTACCGGCTCGGCGAACTGCCGATGGCGGTCGTCGGTATCGTCGGCAATCACCCGCGGTCGGCGCTGACGACATCGCTGATCGACGGCGTGCCCTATCACCACCTGCCCGTCACTCGCGATACGAAGGCCGCGCAGGAAGCGCAGGTACGCGGCCTGATCGAAGAAACCGGCGCGGAACTGGTCGTGCTCGCGCGCTACATGCAGATCCTGTCGGACGAGATGGCGGCGTATCTCTCGGGCCGGTGCATCAACATCCACCACAGTTTCCTGCCCGGCTTCAAAGGCGCGAAACCCTATCATCAGGCGCACGCGCGCGGCGTTAAGATGATCGGGGCGACCGCGCATTACGTGACCGGCGACCTCGACGAAGGGCCCATCATCGCGCAGGACGTCGAACAGATCAGCCACGCCGACACGCCCGAGGATCTGGTGCGCAAGGGCCGCGACATCGAACGCCGCGTGCTCGCCGCGGCCGTCGGCTACCACCTGGAGGACCGGGTATTGCTGAACGGCGCGCGTACCGTAGTCTTCCGCTGAGCGTGCCCGCGATTATCGGTTTGACGGAGCACCAAAAAACTGGCTTCGACGCGGGGATGTCGGCACCCACTCCCCTTATCGGTGCGCTGAGCCCGTTGGTCGGTTACCACCTGCGCCGCGCGTCGGCCGTGTTCGCGGCGGATTTCGCGGTTGCGGTCGAGGGCACCGGCATGCGTCAGGTGCTGATCGGTATCCTGGCGGTCGTCGCGGCCAGCCCCGGTATCAACCAGGGCGCGGTCGGCCGGATCCTGGGTATCAAGCGCGCCAACATGGTGTCGCTGATCAACGAACTAATCGACGCCGGCATGATCGTGCGCGCGACCGATCCGACCGACCGCCGCGCCTTCACGCTGGCGGTATCGGCGGCCGGCACGGCGATGCTCGAGGACTGCACGCGGCGGATCGAGGCGCATGAGGAACGGCTGCTCGCCGGTTTCTCGGCAGCGGAAAAGGCAATGCTGCTCGACCTGCTCGGCCGCATCGAAAGCCGCGCGCCGCCGACCGATTGATCCCCCCATGCTCCCGCAGGGGGCTATGAGGCCAGGATCAGCGCATCCAGAGCGACGACACCCTCGCCACGCGGATAGACCACGACCGGGTTGAGATCGACTTCGCGGATCACCGGTGTTCCCGCCAGCACGCGGCCGAGGGTCGCGATCAGGTCGGCGACCGCCTCCACGTCCAGCGCGGGCGATCCGCGATAGCCGTCGAACAACGCGCCCTGCTTCAGCGCGCGCAGTTCGGCGACGATGGCGTCCTTCATCAGGTCGATCGGCAGCAGCCTGACGTCGTGGAGCAGTTCCGCCGTCACCCCGCCGAAGCCGACCAGGATCACCGGCCCCCAGTCGGGATCGTTGCGTGCGCCGACGATCAGTTCGACCCCGCGCTTGCCCATCGCCTCGACCTGCGCGCCATCGAGCGCGATCCCGCCGTCATAGGCGGCGACGTTGCCGTAGAGCCGGTCCCACGCCGCCTTTAGTGCCGCGTCGTCGGCAATGTTCAGGATGACGCCGCCGGCATCGCTCTTGTGACTGAGCGCGGCGGCCTGCGCCTTGATCGCGACCGGATAGCCGACGCGGGCGGCGACCGCCTTCGCCTCCGCCACATCGGCCGCAAACCCGCCTGCGGGGAACGGGATGCCGACCGGCGCGAGCAATCGCTTGGCGCGATATTCGGGGATGACGCCGCGCGGCAAGTCGATCGCGATCGGGCCGGCGTCTGCCTGCGCGAAGTCGCGTCCGGCCCGGCGCAGCAGGTGCCGCAGCGCGCGGAAGGCACGGTCAGGCGACGGGAAATAGGTCACGCCGATCGCGCGCAGCCTGTCGATATAGTCGGCTGGCACCGGGGCGCCGTCGTCGAGCCCGGCGAAGATCACCGGCTTGGTCGGATGCAGTGCCTTCACCGCGTCGATGATATAGGGGAATTTACGCGCCGCAGTCGCCGGGTCGGTCTGGATGATGCCGAACACCAGCGCGGCATAGGCATCGTCGGCCAGCAGCGGGATCAGCGTACGGCGATACAGGTCGGGATCGACCAACGCCTGCGCGGTCAGGTCCATCGGGTTCGACACCGGAATGAAGTCGGGCACCGCCGCGCGCATCGCCGCCGCCGTCTCCCCCGCCATCGCCGGCAGGGCGAGGCCGATCGCCTCGGCCAGGTC
>DASTEN010000440.1:0-2966 GCA_035709645.1 Sphingomonas sp. | reverse complement strand
CATCGCATCGCGCGACTGGTCGGCGTTCCACAGATAGCCTTCGAGATACAGGATCGCGCCACCCTCGATCGTCGCGGCGTCGACCGCAGCCTCGGGCAGGAACTGCGCCGCACCCAGGAAGGTGTTCATCGTGCGCTGGCCATCGGGGGTGATGAACACGAAACAGCGCGCGGTGGGGTCACCGCCGGCCGGGGCCGCCGGGGTCGTGAAGTGGACGCCGAGTGACTGGATGTCGTGGGCGAAGACCTGGCCGAGCTGGTCGTCGGCGACCTGCCCGATGAAGCCGCACGAATGCCCGATCGCGGCCAGCCCGGCGATGGTGTTCGCAGCCGACCCGCCCGACACTTCGCTGCCCGGACCCATCTTGGCATAGAGCGCGTCGGCCGCATCGGCCGAGAAGATGAGCTGCATCGACCCCTTCGTCATACCTTCGGCGGCCAGGAAGGCGTCGTCGGTCGTGGCAAGGATGTCGACGATCGCGTTGCCGATCGCGACGACGTCATGGGTGGCGGTGGTCACATAAATCTCCTGAAAACGGATGACGCGCCGTAATTGCCGGCCGAGCGCAAGGCAATCTCGGCTTCGTTTCGTGCGCGCGACGCGGTAGGACGGCGCGGTGATCGCGGCGTTCTTCCTCTCCATCGGCCAATTGGGCGACCGGCGGATCCTGGCGGTGCTCGCAAAATCGTTGGCGCTGACGCTGGCCTTGCTGGCGACGGCCGGGGTCGGCATCTGGTTCGGCGTGCGCACGCTTGCGCGGGAAATCGGCATCAGCGCGATCGGCGGCGATCTGGCCGGCGCGGCGGCGGTGCTGGCGGGCGTCGCGCTCGGCTGGCTGATCTTCCGCGCGCTCGCCATCGCGGTCGTCGGGCTGTTCGCCGACGACGTCGTCGCTGCGGTCGAGGCGAAACATTACCCGCAAGCGCTGGCGTCCGCGCGGCCCGTACCGTTCGCCCGCGGGCTGGCGATGGGCGCGGGATCGGCGGCCCGCGCGGTGCTGTGGAATGTCGTCGCGATCCCGCTGTACGTCGTCCTGCTGGTGACCGGAGTCGGGACCGCGATCGGGTTCTTCGCGGTGAATGCCGTGCTGCTCGGCCGCGACCTGGGCGACATGGTGGCCGCCCGTCACCGGCCACGCGCCGCCCTGCCCGCCTTTCGCCAGGCGACGCGAGGGCCACGTTTGCTGCTCGGCGCGATCGGCACCGCGCTGTTGCTGATTCCTGTCGTCAACCTGGTCGCCCCCGTGCTCGGCGCGGCGTTGGCGACGCATGTCTTTCACCGGAGATTGTCGGCGTGAAGCGTTTGTTGACCGTTACCCCCGCCCTACTGCTTGCCGCATGCGGTGCCGCGACCACCCCGCGCCCCGCCGCACGCATTCCGCTGCCGCAACCACGCGCGATCAGCACGCTGGGGCTGGAACGCGTGATGGGCCAGCCGGCGCGCGCACTGACCCAGGCGTTCGGCGCGGCGGATGCCGACGTGACCGAAGGCCTGGGGCGCAAGCTTCAGTTCGGCAGCCGCATCTGCGTGCTGGACGCCTACCTCTACCCCAAGGACGGCAAGGGCGATCCGGTGGTGACCTATGTCGATGCGCGCCAGCTTGACGGCAGCGCGATCGACCGCGCGAGTTGCGTCGCGGCGCTCGCGCGAAGGGATGGGGGTAAATAAGTACTCATCGGTACGGGGAGGGGGACCGCCGCGGAGCGGTGGTGGAGGGGGTTCTCCGCATTGGACATCCCTTGCGGCCCGCCCCCTCCACCAGCCTACGGCTGGACCCCCTCCCCGTGCCGGGGAGGATTTAAGCGCTGCAATGCCCAGGCCGCCGCTTCCGCGACCACCGCATCCTCATCGCCAAGCAGCCGCGTGAGCGGCGCGATCAACCCCACGTCCCCCGAATTGCCCGCCGCGATCGCCGCGTTGCGGACCATTCGCCCGCGCCCGATCCGCTTGATCGGCGAGCCCGCGAACACCTGTCGGAACCCGGCATCATCCAGGTCGAGCAGGTCGGCCAGCCGCGGCGCCATCAGTTCGGCGCGTGGCTGGAACGCGATGTTCGCCCGCGCCGCGGCGGCGAACTTGTTCCACGGACAGACCGCCAGGCAATCGTCGCAGCCGTAGATGCGGTTGCCGATGCCGAAGCGAAACTCCTCCGGGATCGGTCCCTTGTGCTCGATCGTCAGGTAGGAAATGCACCGTCGCGCATCGAGCCGGTAGGGCGCGGGAAAGGCGTCGGTCGGGCACGCCCGCTGGCATGCGTCGCACGACCCGCACCGGTCGCGGCCCGGCGCATCGGGCGTCAGATCCAGCGTGGTGTAGATCGCGCCCAGGAACAGCCAGCTGCCATCCGTCCGGCTGACCAGATTGGTGTGCTTTCCCTGCCAGCCCAGCCCTGCGGCTTCGGCTAGTGGCTTTTCCATCACCGGCGCGGTGTCGACGAAGACCTTCAACTCGCCCGGTGCCTGTTCGACCAGCCAGCGCCCCAGCGCCTTCAGCGCCCGCTTCACGACGTCGTGATAATCGCCGCCCTGCGCATAGACCGAGATGCGCCCGCGATCCCCAACCCCGTCCAGCGCCAGCGGATCGCGGCCGGGCGCATAGCTCATGCCCAGCGCGATGACGCTTTCCACCTCGGGCCACAGTCCGGCCGGGCTTTCGCGGTGCGCGCGGCGCTCCTCCATCCAGATCATCGATCCGTGCGCCCCATCGGCCAGCCATTCGCGCAGGCGCGCCGCCGATCGCGGGGCGGCATCGGCCCGCGCGATGCCGGTGGCGGCAAAGCCCAGCTCCGCCGCCTTTTCCTTCAATCTCCGCTCGATCGACTTGTCTTGGTACACTCCGGCCCGCTACCACAGACGTGGATGCGATTGGGGGACATTTTGACCGACACTCTGGCCGTACAGGCAAGCGGCCTCGTCAAGCGCTTCGGCGATCGGCGGGTGGTCGACGGGGTCGACATCGCGGTGCCC
>DASTEN010000439.1:0-13007 GCA_035709645.1 Sphingomonas sp. | reverse complement strand
ATCGGCGACGTCCAACTCGGCGCGCAGGCGAGCGTCTGGTTCGGCGCGGTCATCCGCGGGGACAATACGCCGATCACCATCGGCGCGCGCAGCAATGTACAGGAAGGGGCCGCGCTCCACAGCGATCCCGGGGCGCCGCTGACGATCGGCGAAGAAGTGACCGTGGGGCATCACGCGGTGCTTCACGGGTGCACGATCGGGGCGCGCAGCCTGATCGGCATGGGTGCGATCGTCCTGAACCGCGCGGTGATCGGGGACGACTGCATCGTCGGCGCAGGCGCGCTGGTCACCGAAGGAAAGACCTTTCCGCCCGGCAGCCTGATCGTCGGCAGCCCCGCTCGCGCGGTCAGGACGCTGGACGATGCGGCCAGAGCGATGTTGCGGGCATCCGCTGCGGTCTATGTCGCGAAGGCCGCGGATTATGCGGCCGGCCTGAAGCGCATCGACTGAGCCCGCCCCCGGCGCGCTCGGCCCAGGCGCGTCAGGACCGCCGCCGTCCGGCCGGAACGAGCAGCGGACTGTCCGGTACCATCCATTCGTCGCCTAGCACGGCAAGCCCCGTCGACCCGTGCACTACGGACGGCGGCGCCATCTCTCGTGTCCAGACGACGTCCTGAAATGCAGCGCCGTCCAGTCCACCGATGTCTGCGATGATCAACGGGAATTGGTCGCGTGGGACCGGAGCGGCCGACGCATCGTCGATGACCGCGACCGATGCGCCCATCTTCGTGACGCCGTACAACAGCTGGGCAAAGCCACTGGGCAGGCGAATGCAGCCATGCGACGCCGGATACCCCGGATTGATCCCGGCATGCAGCGCGATCCCGTCCCATGTCAGCCGTTGCATGTAAGGCATCGGCGCGTTGCTGTAGAGATTGGAACGGTGCCAGACCTTCTTCTGCAGGATCGTAAAGTCGCCGATCGGCGTACGCTTGCCCGGCTTGCCGGTCGACACGCTCGACACCGCGACCAGCGTTCGCCCGCGATAGACGAGCGCGACCTGTGCGGTACGATTGATGACGACCGAAATCTCGCCAAGCGACAAGTCGTCATCACGCCAGAGATACTGTCCGGGACGCAAAGCGTCTGCCGCCGAAAGCAGCGCCGCCGGCGACGTCGCCAGCCGCGGCTCGGGCGGCTCACCGGCAACCGAATCGGTCGCAAGAAGCGTCAGGACCGCCAACAGTGTCGACCGGAATGCCAATCGCCGCCCCTCGAACGTGGGAACCAGCGAATTTCCTAGCCGATATCCACGGTTAACGCGAGCAATAGCCGTCTCTATGCGAGACAGCCGGCGATATCGTGCACGACGAGTGGAGCCGGACCTGCGACGGAGCGGTCCGCCCAACCCGCTGAAAAAGCAACCATTTGCTGCTATATGCGTGTTCGGGATAACCACCAGGACCAGTGAATGGAGCCTCTGCTCGCGCGTACGGCGTCGCGTCGTGCGCTGTTGAAGACTGCACTTGTCGCCGGATCGGTCGCCGTCGTGCCGGGCTGTGCCCAGAACGTCGCCAAGGTCTCCACGCTGCATGTGCCGCCGCCCCCTGCCCCGGTGCCCGTGGTCGCGCCACCTGCCGAGGTCGCGGCGATTCCTTCGGCGCCGCCCGGTATCCGCACCGCGCTGTTCGATCGGGCGCGTCAGGCGCTGCAACGCCATGGCAGCGCGATCCCGCGCCAGGATCGGATCGCACTCGCCGACTTCTCGCGATCGTCTTCCAGCCCGCGACTTCACCTCGTCAACCTGCATGACGGCACGGTCACGTCGTTTCTGGTCGCCCATGGCAGCGGATCGGACCCTGCGCACACCGGGTGGCTGCAGCGCTTTTCGAACGAAGTGAACAGCGAAGCCTCGTGCGAAGGCGCGTTCGTCGCCAGCGACTATTATGTCGGCAAACATGGTCGGTCGCAGCGCCTGATCGGGCTCGATCCGACCAACAACAACGCCCTGGATCGCGCGATCGTCGTGCATGGCGCCTGGTATTCGAACGAGGACATGCTTGCCCGGCACGGCAAGCTGGGCCGCAGCCAGGGGTGTTTCGCGGTCGGCGAACATTCGCTGGCGACGGTGTTCGATCTGCTCGGCGATGGCCGGATGATCTACGCCGCAAAGGTGTAATCGCGGCTTTCGCCGAACACAGCCCGGCTGGTCCGCCCCCCCCTTCGCGATCGTCGGCAGGATGACGGTCGGATAGGCGCGCGGCAGATCTGCCGACGGTCGCACAATGCATTTTCGCATTTTCGGCGGAACCGCCGGGCGTAAAATGCCTGGAAGTGGCGATCGAGATGATCGACAAGGCGCTGTGACCAGCTCCCACCCCTTCTTCTCGCACCACGCGCAGGGCTTCGTCCGGGTCGGCGCCTGCACTCCCATCGGTACGGTCGGCGATCCCGCCGCGAACGCCGCCGCGACGATCGCGCTGGCGCGGGAGGGGCATGCGCAAGGGTGCGACCTGCTCGTGTTCCCCGAGCTCAATCTGTCGTCTTACGCGATCGACGACCTGCATTTGCAGGACGCGCATGCCGACGCGGTCGAAACGGCGCTGCGCACCGTCGCCGCCGACACGGCGGACCTGCGGCCGCTGCTGCTGCTCGGCGCCGGGCTGCGACGCAACGGGCGCCTGTACAACTGCGCGGTCGCGATGCACCGCGGACGCATCCTGGGCGTCGTGCCGAAGACCTACCTGCCGAACTACCGCGAATATTACGAGAAGCGGTATTTCGCACCGGGCGTCGGCCTGACCGGGCTGCTGATCGACGTCGCCGGTCAGCAGGCTCCCTTCGGCACCGACCTGGTGTTCGTCGCCGAAGACCTGCCCGACTTCATCGTTCACGCCGAAATCTGCGAGGATTATTGGGCCCCCGCCCCGCCCTCCACCGACGGCGCACTGGCGGGCGCGTTGATCCTCGCCAACCTGTCGGCATCCAACATCGTGATCGGCAAGGCGCGGGAGCGTGCCCTGCTCTGCGCGTCGCAATCCGTGCGCACGGCGTCGGCGTACGTCTATTCGGCTTCGGGGCCCGGCGAGAGCACCACCGACCTCGCCTGGGACGGTCAGGGAATGATCCTCGAGCTTGGCGAGATGCTGGCGGAGAGCGGTCGGTTCGATCTGGCCACCGAGATCGTGGTCGCCGATGTCGACGTCCAGCGGCTGCGGCTGGAGAGGATGCGTACCGGCACGTTCAACGATTGCGCTGCGGCGCGCGGACACCCCGAAACGCGCTTCCGCCGCGTCGCGTTCAGCCATAGGCCGGACTTTGCCGACCGGGGCCTGGTCCGCGATCTCCGCCGGTTCCCCTTCGTCCCAAACACGCCGTCGAAGCTGGACGAAGATTGCTACGAGGCCTTCAACATTCAGGTCGAGGGTCTGCGCAAGCGCCTGGCCACGACCGGTTCGAAGCATCTGGTCGTCGGCGTGTCCGGCGGGCTCGATTCGACCCATGCGTTGATCGTCGCCGCAAAGGCATTCGATCGGATGGGGCGACCGCGCAGCGACATCCTGGGATTCACCATGCCCGGCTTCGCGACCAGCGACGCGACAAAAGCGCAGGCCTGGGGGTTGATGACCGCGTTGGGCGTCACCGGCGAAGAGATCGACATCCGTCCGGCCGCGACGCAGATGCTGACCGACATGGGGCATCCGTTCGCCGACGGTAAGCCCGATTACGACGTGACGTTCGAGAACGTCCAGGCCGGATTGCGGACCGACTATCTGTTCCGGCTAGCCAATCAGCGCCAGGGGATCGTGCTGGGTACCGGCGATCTGAGCGAGCTTGCGCTTGGCTGGTGCACTTACGGCGTCGGCGATCACATGAGCCATTACGGGGTGAATGCCGGCGTGCCCAAGACGCTGATCCAGTACCTCATCCGCTGGGCGACGCGGACGAACCAGTTCGACGCCGACACCGACACCGTCCTGGAAGCGATCCTGTCGACGGAGATTTCACCCGAACTGGTGCCCCCCGACGCGTCGGGGGAGATCCAGAGCACGCAGGATCGGATCGGGCCGTACGAGCTGCATGATTTTTTCGCGCATTACGTCCTGCGCCACGGTCTGCCGCCGTCGAAGATCGCGTTTCTCGCCTGGCACGCCTGGCGCGATGCGAGCATCGGGCGCTGGCCGATGGACTTCCCCGCGGACGGGCGCAACGCCTATGATCTGGCCACCATCGCCAAGTGGCTGGAGGCGTTCGTGTGGCGCTTCTTCCAGACCAGCCAGTTCAAGCGGTCCGCCCTGCCCAACGCGCCGAAGGTCTCGGCCGGCGGCGCGGTCAGCCCCCGCGGTGACTGGCGGGCGCCGTCCGACGGGACGGCGGCGGTGTGGCTGGCGGAGTTGAAGGCAAAGCTGCCACCGCTTTGAAAGCCAAGGCTAACCTCCGTTATCCCCGCCTCCGCGCAGATGATGATTGCATATTATTGACACCGGTTTCCATCGTCGGCATCGTCTCGCAAGATACCGGAGAGGGCCGCCATGATTTCCTTGCTGCTGCTGAGCCTCGCCGCACCTGACGGCGTCGTCGCCTTCCCAGGTGCCGAGGGCGCCGGGCGATTCGCGCAGGGTGGCCGCGGTGGGCGGGTGATCAAGGTCACGACGCTGGCCGACTCAGGCCCGGGCTCACTGCGGGCGGCCGTCGAGGCAAAGGGGCCGCGCACGATCGTCTTCGATGTGTCGGGCACGATCGCACTCGCAACGGAACTGAAGATCCGGGAACCGCGCATCACCATCGCCGGCCAGACCGCGCCGGGCGACGGCATCACGCTGCGCGATCACAGCCTGGTCGTGGCCGCCGACGACGTCGTCATCCGCTACATCCGTTCGCGCCTCGGCAACGTGTCGCGCAGCCAGGAAGATGCGATGACCGTCATCAAGGGGCGACGGATCATGCTCGATCACGTCTCGGCCAGTTGGTCGATCGACGAATCGCTGTCCGCGTCCGCGAATTACAACGATCCGGACCAAGGCTGGTACGATCTGACCGTCCAATGGTCGGTCATCGCCAACTCCCTGCGCAAATCGGGCCATGTGAAGGGCGAACATGGGTATGGCAGCCTGATCCGCGGCGGCCGTGGCGCCAAGGCGAGCTGGCATCATAACCTGTGGGCCAACCATATCGCCCGCATGCCGCGGCCCGGCAATTACGACGGGCCCGACGTCGACCCTGTCGGCGCGAGCTTCGATTTCCGGTCCAACGTCTTCTACAACTGGGGCGGATCGCATTCGGGCTATGACGCGGACAAGGCGGCGATCGTTCGCTACAACTTCGTCGACAACGTCTACCTGCCCGGCCCCGACAGCAAGGGGCAGTACGCCTTCGATGAATCGAACGTGCTGGCGAAAGGCTGGTTCGCCGGCAATGCGATGGCCGGACGCGTTCCCACCGATCAGATGACGCTGGTGAAGGGCACGATCGCGCCGGGCTGGATACTCGACAGTCCTGTCGATGTCGCGCCGGTCGCATCGGATGCGGACCCGCTGGAGGCGGTCCTGCGCCGCGCCGGCAGTTCGAAGGCGCGCGATCCCATCGATGCGGCGATCGTCGCGGGCGTCCGTTCGGGGACCGGGCGCATCATCGACAGCCAGGACGATATGGGCGGGTGGCCGGTCCTCAGGTCCCTGCCCGCCCCCAGGGACACCGATGGCGACGGCATGCCCGACGCCTGGGAGCGCGCAAACGGACTGAACCCGACGAAGGCCGCGGATGGCAATGCCGATCGCAACGGTGACGGGTGGACCGATCTGGAGGAATATCTCGATAGCCTGACCCGGGTTTGAGGGCTTGCTCGCATTTCGAGCTGGCCCAGGTCTGCGGACCGCAAATCCACCAACGGCACGATCGGCGGCACGAACCGCCGACGGACGGCAATTTGTCGATTGATACGTTGTAACGTGGCCTGTAATCGCGCCTTCGAATTCCCGTTCGAAAGGCTCCCCTCTTGTATCGCCTGACCCTCGCGTCCGCCCTTCCGCTCGTCCTTGCTGCGCCCGCGATCGCGCAATCGACCAACGCCCCGACGGCGCAGCCCGGACGCGGCGACATCATCGTCACCGCACCCGTCCTGACCAGCGAACGCGACGTCCTGCAGGGAACGTCGGTCGTGACCGGCGAGGAACTGACCCGCGATATCCGCTCGACGATCGGCGAGACGCTTGCACGCCAGCCCGGTGTTTCGGCGACGTCGTTCGGCCCGAACGCGTCACGCCCCATCCTGCGCGGCTTCCAGGGTGAGCGTGTGCGCGTACTGACCGATGGCATCGGTTCGATCGACGTGTCCAACACCTCGGTCGATCACGCCGTCATCATCGACCCCTTGCTGGCGGAGCGGATCGAGGTGCTGCGCGGTCCCTCAGCCCTGCTGTTTGGATCCTCGGCGGTCGGCGGTGTCGTGAACGTCATCGACACGCGTATTCCGCGCCGGATGCCGGAGAACGGCTACCGCGTCGACGGACGGGCTGCCTATGGCAGCGCGGCCGATGAGCGGTCCGGGGGCGTCGCGGGCGACGTGGCCGTGACCGACAAGATCGTCCTGCATGCCGACGGGTCGTATCTGAAGACAGGCGACCTGCGGATCGGTCGCGGTTTCCTGCTGAGCCCGACCGCCCGGTCCGCAGCTTTGTCGCAGGTCGGGCTGCCGCAGACGCCCGAAGCGGGTGAGGATCCCATCGATTTCGCCGGCACCGCGGCCCTGCGCGGCCGGATCCCGAATACCGCCGCCGAAACATGGACCGCGGGCGTCGGCGCATCGCTGATCACCGATACCGGTATGCTCGGGATTTCCTACGGCCATTACGACAGCCTGTACGGCGTGCCGATCCGCTATGCGACACAGGTCGGCCAGGAGCAGGAGGCGCCGCGCCTGGACGTCGTCCAGAACCGCATCGACCTGCGCGCCGAAGTGCAGACCGGCGGTGGCTTCCTGGATCGCATCCGCCTGCGGGCCGGCCATGCCAACTATCGGCATTTCGAACTCGAGCCCGATGGCGCGATCGGCACCGCCTTCTACAACAAGGGGACCGAAGGTCGGCTTGAATTGGTGCAGGCGCGCCGTGGCAACTGGCAGGGCGCGAGCGGCGTGCAATATTTCAACCGCGTGTTTCAGGCGGTCGGCGACGAAGCCTTTATTCCGAAAGCCGAGACCAACCAGGTCGGGCTCTTCACACTCCAGCAGCTCGACATGGGCGGCGTGAGGGCCGAGGGCGGATTGCGCTACGAAGTGACCGACCATGCCACCCGCGTCGTCGCGGGCGACCAGCGCTTCTTCTCGGGCAAGCGCCGGTTCGAAACCGTGTCCGGCTCGCTCGGCGCGTCGGTCGAGATCGCCCCGGACGTCCGCGTCGGGATCAACGGGTCGCGGACCGCGCGCGCGCCTTCAGCTGAGGAATTGTTCGCCAACGGGCCGCACGCGGGCACGCAGGCCTACGAACTGGGCAACCCCAATTTCCGCACCGAAAAATCCTGGGGCGTCGAGGCGACGCTTCATGCCCATGGCGACGGCTTCAGCTTCGATGCGTCGGCCTATCACAGCTGGTTCAGCAACTACATCTTCGAGAACCAGACGAACCAGGGCGTCTGCGAGGCTGCGGCGGCGCCATCGGGACGCGACGTCGACCTGCCCTGCTTTGCCTACGCCCAGGCCGATGCACGCTACTATGGCTTCGAAGCCGACGCGTCGCTGCGCGTGGCGCAGGTCGGTGCCTATGCGATCAATGCAGATGTCCTCGGCGATTATGTACGCGCCACGGTGACGGGCAGCGGCCCGGTCCCGCGCATTCCGCCGCTGCGCCTGCTGGGCGGTATCGAAGCGCAGGGACCGAAGCTGACTGCCCGTGCTGAGGTGGAGCATGTGTTCGACCAGAACCGCATCGCCGCGTTCGAAACGCCGACCGACGGCTACACGCTGGTCAACGCCTCACTCTCGTTCAAACCGTTCGAAAGCGATCGTACGACGCTGATGCTGAGCGCGAACAACATCTTCGACCAGCTCGCCCGGCGTCATACGAGCGTGCTGAAGGATTTCGCGCCCCTAAACGGCCGCGACATCCGCGCGACCGTGCGGTTCGGCTTCTGACCGATCGACCGTCATCCCCGCCAGGGCGGGGATGACGAAAACGGGCTTAGAGCGGTTTCCGACCGCTCTAGCGCCGCCCTTCTGCCTGCAACGTCTCGTAGGCGATCCGCTGCAATGCGGTCGCCTGCGCATCGGACAGGCCCAGGTCGTCGGCGCCGCGCTCTCTCGCCCCCAGCGTACGCGGATCGATGCCGGTGACGCGTCCGAACACGGTCAGCGCCTCAAGATAATAGCCCGCGGTGCTCGCGTGATATTGGTCGTAGGACCACAGGTCGAGCTGGCCGAAAGCGATCCCGTCGTAGGGATTGGGGTCCGCCACGCCGGCAGAGAACGCGCGGTTCCACGCCAGCCCGACCGGGATGATCCCATCGATATCGCGCGATGCGGCCTTCGCCCGCATCGCGGCGGTGAACAGATCGTCGGCCATCTTGTTGACCGGGGTTCGCGACCACGGGCTACCTGCGCGCCAGACCTGGTCCGCCCGGCTCCACGTCGGCATCAGATAGACTTCGGCAGTGCGGTTCGCGCGCGTGAACATCGCCGCCAGCGCACCCGCGTCCCGGATATAGGCGGCCGGATCGCCGGGACGTTGCCGGTCCAGCGTAGAATATTCCTGCAACACGACGACATCCCACGGCCGGTTGAAGCGCGATGCTCGTTCGGTCAGGTGGAAGCCCAGCGATCGTCCGCCCTGCGTTTCCAGGCTGACCGCATAGTTCAGCCCTGCTTGTTCGGTGAACAGTTTGAACAGCGCCGGCACGCCGCCGAAACCGTCGCCGTTCAGGTCGGTGACGGTGTTCGCGCGGTAGTTGCGGACGGGCGAGTGCGCTCCCTGGGTGAAGCTGTTGCCGATGAACAGGATCGTCCGCAGCGCGGCCGTGGCGGTGGGACGGACCGGGGCCGGCGCGACCTGTGCGCCGGCTGGCACGGCGGCGGCGACCGCCAGGGCGAAGAGAGCAGCTTTCACGTCAGAACCTCTTGCTGATAGTCGCGTAGAGATAGCGGCCATAGGGCGAATAGAGCGAGCCGAGATAGCCATCCGCGGTGATCGGCGGCTGAACGTCGAACAAATTGCGGGCCCCGATGCGGAAGCGGGTGTCGTCCAGCACGCCGCCCCTGAACCGGTACTGGGCGTACAGGTTTACGGTCGCCTGCCCCTTCACGACGTATGGCAGACCGTTGGCGTCGAGGAAGTTCGTGTCATTCACGTCGGCCGTGTAGTTCACGAAACCGCCGATCTGGAGGCTCTTCAGACTCCAGGTCAACGAACTGGTCAGCCGCCACTTCGGCCGCCCGCGCTGCTCGATCAGATCGGTGGCGTCGGTCAGCGGCGTCGCCGCGTTGATCGTGCCGGCGGCGCGCGCGTCGAACAGCGTCGTCACGCCCGGCGGGGTGTCGCGGCTGAACTTGATCAGGTGCGCCGCATTCACCGACCAGTCGAATTTTCCAATGCCGGTTCGGACGTTGTAGAGCAGGCCGAGGTCGAGGCCTTCCACCGTCTGCGGCAACAGGTTGGTGAACTGGTCGTTGATCTGGGTGACGACGCCGGCGGCGGCGAGACCTGTGCCGGTGAAGACCGGCGTGTCGTCCGCGGTCGGCGCGGCGCGGATCACGTTCGGGTTCGACGATCCCTGCAAGCGCAGCAGATAATCCAGCACCAGCGCGTTCTGCGGCCCGAACTGACCGACGATCCCCTCTTGCCGGATCGACCAGTAATCGGCGGTCAGCGTCAGCTTTCCAAGTTTGGGGTTCTGGAAATCGGGCTGGAGCACGACGCCAGCTGACCAGGTGGTGCTTTCTTCCGGCTTCAGGTCGGGATTGCCCGCGATGAAGATCGAATAGCTGACGCCACGCCCGCACGTGCCGAAGTTGGTGATGCGGCGCGCGCGCAGGTCGGCCTCGCAGCGGTAGAAATCGGTGTTCGACCCGAGCCGCGAATACTGCACCGTGTTGGTCTGTTCCAGGTTCGGCGCGCGGAAGCCCTGCGACCAGGAGCCGCGTATGCGAAAACCATTTGTCAGGTCCCAGGCACCCGCGATCTTCGGCTTCGCGACCGATCCGAAGTCGCTGTAATGTTCGTACCGTCCGGCGATCTGCAGGTCGACGCGCTGGACGAGCGGGATGTTCATGTCCGGCGAGATGACCGGAACCGCTAGTTCGGCGAACGCCGAGAAGACCGTGCGCCGGCCGCTCGTCGTCGGGGTCGGGCTGACTGCCGCGACGTTCGACAGGCTACGCTCGCCGGTCACCGAATCGACGAACTGGATGGTGCCGTTCAGATTGTCGTCGCGAATGTCCTGCTGGGTCTCCCGCCGCCCCTCGATGCCGAAGGCGATGCCCAGATTACCGCCGGGCAGCGCGAACAGGTCGGCGCGGGAGACCTTGAAATCGGCGAGTGCCAGCGTCGTCCTCGACCGGCGAACGAGGTCGAAGGTGAAGCTGTCGATCGTCGCCTGCGAGGACGGCGTGCAGTCGCCGAGCGACGGCGTCGCCGAACAGCCACCCGAAAAGGGATTATAGGCGTCCGGCGTCGACAGCGACAACGCCTGCTGCAGCTTGGTCATGTTGACCGCGTTCGACACGTCGGTCGCCTGCGCTTCGGAATAGAGGATCGCGCTGTCGAAATCGAAGCTGCCGATCTTGCCGCGCGCACCGCCCAGAAACCGCGACTGCCAGTTGTCGACCTTCACGCGCTGATAGCCGGCATCGACGAACCGATACGTCGACAGCCGGACCGGCAGGCCGGCGGCGGGGACGTTGGTCAGGCCGGACAGGCGATTGGGATTGGCCGTTCCGTTGGCGAAGGTCACCGGGCCGAAGGGGTTCCAATAGTTCGACGCGGGTACGACGATGGCGTTGAGGTTGATCGTTGGCGGCTGGATGCGTGTCGTGTCGGCGCGATAGTAACCGAGTTCGGTGTAGAGCGTCAGCCTGTCGCTGACGTCGTAATGCGCCGACAGGAAGCTGTTGAAGCGGTGGATCGATGGCGCGACCGTCGTGCCGGGACGCGTGTCGAACCGTTCCGACCGCAATGTCGATGCGGTCGCGCGCGTGCCGCTGCCCAGGCAGGTATCGGCGTTCAGCGTCACCGCACAGCCGGGATTCAGCACCGACTGGGTATGAAACGCACCGGCCGAAGATGTCAGCGCGGTGTTGCCCGGATTGCGGCGGACTGTGCCGGGACCGTTGACCACCGTCAGATTCGCCCACGGGCTCTGCGTCGCGCGGCCGTCGGCGGTCAGATTGCCGGCAAAACGCGGATCGTCGGCGAAATACTGGAGCAGATTGTCCGACGCGGTGTAATATTCGTCTTCCGCCAGTTGTGCCGTGCGCCGGGTATAGTCGGCATAGACCGATACGTTGCCCCGCCCGCTCGCGAAGTCGGTGCCGAGCAACCCGGTCGCCTGGAATTCGCGGCGGTGCGTCCCCTCCGCCCCGCCGTAGCGCAGATCGACCTGCCCGCCGTTAACGTTGCCCTTTGTCACCGTGTTGACCACGCCCGCGACCGCATCCGCGCCGTAGATGGCGGCGGCGCCGTCGCGCAGGATCTCCAACCGTTCGATCCCGGCCACGGGCAGCGCATTCGAATTGAAGCCCAGCACCGGCACGTTGCCGTCGCCGGCCTGGCTGGTCGGGTGCTGGACCAAGCGGCGACCATTCAACAGGACCAGCGTGTTGCCGACCCCCAGGTTCCGCAGGTTGATGGAATTGACGTCGCCGCGCGCGGCGTTCGACGTCTGGGGATTGTTCGCTTCGTTGAAGGTCACGTCGCCGGCCTGCGGGATCGCGCGGAACAGCTCATCGCCACTCAACGCGCCGGTCGCTTCGATCTGGGTCACATCGACGACCGTCACCGGCAGCGCGGCGGTGGTGCTGGCACCGCGGATCTGGGTGCCGACGACGACGATGTCCTGCGCAGGCTGGGCCGGACTGTCGTCGGCATCGGTCGCAGCGGCGATGCCCGGAACATTCTCCGTCGTCTGCGCCGCCGGCGCTCTCTGCGCACCGGCGATACCCGCCGTCATCAACGCGAACAGCGCCGATCCCGCCCGCAGGGCAGCTGTGGTCTTCGTCATGATCTCTCCCCTAAACGTCGTATTTTATCGTTGGAAATCAGGTGGAAGCGTCAGGCGGCGGGTACGGTCACCAGCGCATCGTCCTCGTCGATCGTCTCCGCATCGGAGACGCGGCGATCGTTCAGGACGTCGTCCAGGCGCGCGCGGTCGAGCTTGCCTTCCCAGCGGGCGACGACGATCGCGGCGACCGCGTTGCCGGTGAAGTTGGTCAGGCTGCGGCACTCGCTCATGAAGCGATCGACACCCAGGATCAGCGCCATGCCGGCGACCGGGACCGATGGTACGATGCTGAGCGTCGCAGCCAGGGTGATGAACCCCGCGCCGGTGACTCCGGCGGCCCCCTTCGACGACAGCATCGCGACGCCCAGCAGGGCCGCCTGTTCGCCCCAGCTCAACTCGATTCCGGTCGCCTGCGCGATGAACAGCGCAGCGAGCGTCATGTAGATGTTCGTGCCATCCAGATTGAACGAATATCCGGTCGGCACCACCAACCCGACGACGCCCTTGTCGCAACCGGCACGCTCCAGCTTGCCGATCAGGCTCGGCAGCGCGGCTTCGGACGACGAGGTTCCGAGAACCAGCAGCAGTTCGGCCTTCAGATAGGCGATCAGCTTGAGAATCGAGAAGCCATGCGCCCAGGCGACAAGCCCGAGGATGCCGAGCACGAAGATCAGCGACGTCGCATAGAAGGTGGCGACCAGCGCACCCAGGTTGGCCAGGCTTGCGAGGCCATATTTTCCGATGGTGAACGCCATCGCGCCGAACGCACCGATCGGCGCGGCCTTCATCAGGATGCCGACCAGGCGGAAGATGACCAGGGTGATGCGCTCGAGAAAGTCGAGCACTGGCTCGGCGGGCTTGCC
>DASTEN010000438.1:0-2275 GCA_035709645.1 Sphingomonas sp. | reverse complement strand
CCCCGATGCCGAACCGGAACTGCTCCTGCGCCTCGACTGAACCGCCCGGGCGAAACCACTGTCCTACACGCGGGAATGCTGTCACGATCGTCGGGCCTACCGCCCGCCCCGTAACTGGCAATGCGCCGCGAAGAACATCGTTGCGTGCAACCTTCGCAAACTTCCACCCGCCGCTTATACCGCCCTATGGCAAAACTCCTGCAACTGCTCGCTTTCTGTCTCGCCCTGACCGCCGGCACCGCCCATGCCGCCCCGACCTGCACCCTGTCCGGCGAAGCACGGGTCGCGGTCGGCGACCGATCGGTCCTGATCCACCTGCCCCGCGGCCAGACCCCCGCCACCCCTGCGCCACTGGTCATCCTGCTCCACGGCAGCGGCGGCACCGGCGCGGCGATGCTGCGCGACTCCCGGCTTGCCGAGGCATCCGACCAGCACGGCTTCGTCGTCGCCGCTCCCGATGCCGGCATCCCGCATGACGAGGGTTTCGTCTGGAACATCCCCGGCGTCCCCACCGTCGCCGGCACGATCCCCGGCCCCGACGCCCCCGACGACGTCGCCTTCATGGGTGCCCTGATCGACCAACTGGCCAAGGCAGGCTGCGTCGACCCGGCCCGCGTCTATGCCACCGGCCTGTCGGGCGGCGGGCGGATGACCTCGTGGCTGGGCTGCGTCGCCACCGACCGCTTCGCTGCGATCGCCCCCGTCGTAGGCCTGCGCGCCGGCAATCCGCTGGCCAGCGATCCCAGCCGCCCCGATCCCGCGACCTGCCGTCCCTCGCGCCCCATGCCCGTCATCGCCTTCGCCGGCGACGCCGACACCACCAACCCCATTCAGGGTGGCGGCGCGAAATACTGGTCCTACACCATGCACGCCGCCGAACAGCGCTGGGCCGCGCTCAACCGCTGCACCGCCGCCCCCGTCACCCGCTGGGTCGCGCCCAAGGTCTATGAGGAACGCTACACCGTCTGCCAGGGCGGAGCGGACGTGGTCGGGCGGGTGACCGTCGGCGGCGGGCATAGCTGGGTCGTCGACAACGACGCGCTCTGGGCGTTCCTGTCCCGCTACCGCCGCTGACCCTTCCCAAACCCCTGCGAATCCGCCAAGCCGCGCCCATGACCGTCCGTACCCTGTTCCCGACCCATCTCTACGAAGCCAGCCTCGCCGACGAAGCGCTAGTCGCCGATCTCGACGCTTCGGTCCGTGCGCTGGCGGAGGAGGATATGGCCGGTCGCCGCTGGTCGAAGGAGCATGGCTATCGTGGCTATACCTCCTACGCCTCGCTCAACGACCTTCCCTTGCGCGACCCGGTGTTCGCCGACCTCAAGCGCGTGCTCGACCGGCATGTCGCTAAGTTCGCCGCCGCCTGCGGCATGGAACTGGGTGGCCGCAAACTGAAGCTCGATAGCCTGTGGGTGAACCTGCTGAAGCCCGGCGGCGGCCATTCGGGCCACCTCCACCCGCATAGCGTCGTGTCGGGCACCGTCTATGTCGCCGTCCCCGAAGGCGCTGGCGGCATCCGGTTCGAGGATCCGCGGCTGCCGATGCTGATGGCTGCCCCGACCCGCCCCGGCACGTTCGAGACGGTTGCGCCGCAACCCGGCACGCTGCTGCTCTGGGAAAGCTGGCTGCGCCACGAGGTCATGCCCCATGCCGGCAAGGGCGAACGGATCAGCGTCAGTTTCAATTATCGCTGGTGACGTCATGCAGCCTGCCGCCCGCGAACGCCGTGTCCTGACCCTCTCGCTGGCGGCGACGTTGCTGTCGGCGGGCGGCAGTATCGTCGCCGGGCTGTGGATCGGGTCGAAATCGATCCTGTTCGACGGCGTGTACGAGGTGGTCGATGCGGGCATGACCGCCCTGGCCATCGTCACCGCCGGGCTGATCGCGCGCGGCGAGGACCGCCGGTTCCAATATGGCTATTGGCATCTCGAACCGATGCTCGCCTTCATCAACGGCATCGCGCTGGCGCTGGCATGTGGCTATGCGCTGCTCGATGGCGCCAACGGCCTGCTGAACGGCGGGCGCGAGGTCGGCTTCGGCCCCGGGGCGATCGTGGCGCTGGTCAGCGCGCTGTGGAGCCTTGCCATGTGGATGGTCCTGCGCCGGGTCGCCCGCGACCTCGATTCGCAACTGGTCGCGGTCGATGCGCGCGGCTGGGCGACCGGAGCGGCGCTGTCGGGCGTGCTCGCCGCCGGCTTCTGGGCCGCCGGCTGGTTGCACCGGGCCGGCCATGGCGACTGGGCGCGGATCGTCGATCCTGCCGCACTGGTGCTGG
>DASTEN010000437.1:0-4292 GCA_035709645.1 Sphingomonas sp. | reverse complement strand
CCCAGATGATCCGCGTCATCTCGTCGCCGTCGATCTCCACGACGGGCGTCTTCACCTTGATCTTGGTCGCCATTCTCTCTCAATCCTTCGAAAGGTTTGAGGCGCGTCTAGGGGAGGGGGCGGCGGGGATCAACCGCCTCGGACTCGCAGGCGTCAGCGTGCGCGGACGATCCAGGCTCCGATAGCGACGGCGACCAGAAGCAGCAGGAGTATGCCGACGACGGTTTCGGGCGGCAGGTACATGCTGGAAAACATGGTCCTGAGCGTTTGTGGCGGCGGCGGACTGTCGGGATCGAACATCACTGCGTGGGTCCGCATCGGAATGATCGAAACGATCAGGGCGAGCGTCAGAACGCAAAGCGCGACGAGTTTGAACCACATGGCATCGCCCCCCGTTCGCCATCCCTGTTGGCGCGGTGCGGATCGTAACATCCCCATCCGGCGTTGTCAGGACATGTCACCCCGTCTAATCGAGCCGTAATGACTTCGCTTCGAAAGCCCGAGGGCCCCGGTGGCCTCCCCGTTACGACGACCGTGAAATGGCGTTTCCCCGGCGTCCATCCCGAAGGGCGCAAGTACACCGCGATCGCGGGCGGACTCGCCTTGCTCGCGCTCTGGCTCGGCGGATGGTTCTGGGCCTGGCCGGTGATCGGCCTGACGATCTGGGTCGCGGCGTTCTTTCGCGATCCCGTCCGCACCACGCCGCAGGGGGAGGGGCTGATCGTCTCGCCCGCCGACGGGCTGGTGACGATGATCGAACGCGTGCCGGTACCGCGCGAACTGGCCGGTCCGCAGGGCCTGGGTGACGCGCCGCTGGTGCGGGTGTCGGTATTCATGTCGGTGTTCGACGTGCATATCAACCGCACGCCGATTTCGGGCACGATCCGCCAGGTCGTCTATATCTCGGGCAAGTTCCTCAACGCCGACCTCGACAAGGCCTCGGACGAGAACGAGCGGCAGCACTTCGTCGTCGAGGGTAGCGACGGCACGAAGGTTGGCTTCACCCAGATCGCGGGTCTGGTCGCGCGGCGTATCATGACCTTCACCAAGGTCGGCGACATCGTCGCGGTCGGCCAGCGGATCGGACTGATCCGCTTCGGCAGCCGCGTCGACGTTTATCTGCCTGAAGGCTGCGAGCCGCAGGTGGCGCTTGGCCAGCGCGCGGTCGCCGGGGAAACGATCATCGGCCGCGTCGGCGGACAGAGGGCGGTCGGCGTTGCCCAATGATCCGCAGCGGGGGCAAGGCTTCGGCCTGAGGCGGCGTGGACGCGCCCAACGCGCCGAACGCGGCATACCGCTACGCGCCCTGGTGCCGAATGCGGTCACGGCGTTGGCGCTGTGTGCCGGACTGACCGCGATTCGCTATGCCATCGGCGGCGATTGGGAACGTTCGGTCGTCTTCATCATGGTCGCCGCTGCACTCGACGGCATCGACGGGCGCATCGCCCGCCTGTTGCGCGGGGAAAGCCGCTTCGGCGCCGAACTCGATTCGCTGGCTGACGCGATCGACTTCGGCGTGACGCCGGCGATCGTCATCTATCTCTGGTCGTTGCAGGCCGAACCGCGGATCGGCTGGATCTGCGCTCTGGTCTATGCCGTGTTCGCCGCACTGCGCCTGGCGCGCTTCAATGCGCAGATCGACGTCGCAGATCAGCCGCACAAATCCGCCGGATTTCTGACTGGCGTTCCGGCACCCGCGGGGGCGGCCCTGGCGTTGCTGCCGATGTATCTATGGTTCGTCACGGGAGAGCCGTGGTTGCGCTCGCCTTGGGTGATGGCCCCGTGGATCGCGTTGATCGCGGTGCTGATGGTGTCGAGTCTTGCGACCTTCAGCTGGTCGTCGCTCAAGCTTCGCCGCAATATCCGGTTTGAAGCGATCGTCGTCATTGTCGCGGTGGGTGCCGCCGTGATTTCCGCACCCTGGCAAACCTTGAGCGTGGTGACGTTGCTGTACCTGCTGACGCTACCCTTTAGCGTCCGATCCTATGCGAAGATCAGGCGGCAGCGCGCTGCGGCGATCGCGGCGATGCCGCCACCCCCTGCACCCTGACGTTGCGCAGGGTGCTGCGCGCGGGGACCGGAGCGGGCAGGCGAGGCGCAGCGACGGGGCCGTTCGTCAGCAGATCGACGATCCGAGCAAACTGTGGCGCGATCGTCGCCCAGATCGTCCAGACCGCCCCTGCGAAGGCCGCACCGAATACCGCATATGAGAGAATTGCCATTATCCCCAGGCTCCCTGCCGAATTTCGTCGACCCGAAATTCCATGAATCCAGACGCTTGATCACATAAGTTGTTCCAATATCGTTGGAACAGCCCCCGCGTTCCGGCGGCGATGCCTGTATGTTCTCATATCGTTCCGGATGTCAAGCCTCTTTTGTTCTGCTGTCGGCGCTTGCAAAACGATGCGTCTTCGACTAAGCGCGCCGCCTCAATACCGCATGGGAAGCACATAACCCGGTGCCCGCCGGCGCTTACAGCGCACCAAACGGCCGGTCATCGCTTCCCAGAGGCTTAACCGGAAAGGACCTATCCTATGGCGGCTCCCGTCGTCTCCATGCACGCATTGCTCGAATCGGGCGCGCACTTCGGCCACCAGACGCATCGCTGGAACCCGAAGATGAAGCCGTACATCTTCGGCGATCGCAACGGCGTGCACATCCTCGATCTGTCGCAGACCGTTCCGCTGTTCGCGCGTGCGCTCGAGTTCATCAGCTCGACCGTCGCCGGCGGTGGCAAGGTGCTGTTCGTCGGCACCAAGCGCCAGGCGCAGGAACCGATCGCCGAATCGGCGCGCAAGGCCGGTCAGTATTACGTCAACCATCGCTGGCTGGGCGGCATGCTCACCAACTGGAAGACGATTTCGGGTTCGATCAAGCGCTTCAAGGCGCTGGACGAGCAGCTGTCGGGTGACACCGCGGGCCTGACCAAGAAGGAAGTCCTGCAGCTGACCCGCGAGCGCGACAAGCTGGAACTGTCGCTGGGCGGCATCAAGGACATGGGCGGCATCCCCGACATCATGTTCGTGATCGACGCGAACAAGGAAGAGCTGGCGATCAAGGAAGCCAACACGCTCGGCATTCCGGTCGTCGCGATCCTCGATTCGAACGTCAGCCCGGACGGCATCGCCTTCCCGGTTCCGGCGAACGACGACGCCAGCCGTGCGATCCGCCTGTACTGCGAAGCCGTCGCCATCGCGGCGACCCGCGGCAACCAGCAGGGCCAGGCCAAGCGCGGCGTCGACATCGGCGCGATGGACACGCCGCCGGCCGAGGAAGCGCTGTCGAACGACCCGATCGTCGAACAGGCCGCTCCGGCCGCTGCCGAAGGCGAGCAGCAGCCCGCCAACGCGTAAGCGTCGCTGAACCGTAACATCGGCGGGGCAGGGCGCACACACGCTCTGTTCCGCCGCGTTCGTATTTAACTCAGAAGGAATTTCACATGGCCGACATCACGGCTTCGATGGTCAAGGACCTGCGCGAGAAGAGCGGCGCGGGCATGATGGACTGCAAGAAGGCACTGGCCGAGAACAACGGCGACGTCGATGCCGCGATGGACTGGCTGCGCACGAAGGGCCTGGCCGCCGCCGCCAAGAAGTCGAGCCGCACGGCCGCCGAAGGTCTGGTCGGCGTTGCGGTTGCGGGTACCAAGGGTGCCGCCGTCGAAGTGAATTCGGAGACGGACTTCGTCGCCAAGAACGATCAGTTCCAGGCGTTCGTCAGCGAAGTCACCCAGCTCGCGCTGGAGAACGGCGAGGACATGGATGCGCTGAAGGCCGCCAAGACCGCATCGGGCCGGACGGTCGAGGAAGCGCTGACCAACAACATCGCCACCATCGGCGAAAACCAGTCGCTGCGCCGCGTGCGCGTGCTGGAAGTGTCGAAGGGTGCCGTTGTCCCCTACGTCCACAATGCCGCCGTCCCCGGCATGGGCAAGATTGGCGTGCTCGTCGCGCTCGAATCGGATGCGGGTGCAGACGTTCTCGAACCGCTCGGCAAGCAGATCGCGATGCACGTCGCGGCGGCCTTCCCGCTGGCGCTGGACGAAAACGGCCTCGACCAGGACGTGCTGGAGCGTGAGCGCCAGATCGCGACCGAAAAGGCGGCCGAAAGCGGCAAGCCGGCCGACATCATCGAAAAGATGGTCGAAGGCGGCGTGAAGAAGTTCGCCAAGGAAAACGCGCTCCTCAGCCAGCTGTTCGTGATGGACGGGAAGACGCCGGTGTCCGACGTCGTGGCGAAGGCGGGCAAGGATGCCGGCACGACCATCGTGCTGAAGGACTATGTCCGCTTCC
>DASTEN010000436.1:0-3012 GCA_035709645.1 Sphingomonas sp. | reverse complement strand
TGCCCTGTCCGACCAGCGCTGCGAACAGGCGCGCCGGCGGCAGATCGACCGATCCGAGAAAGCATGCGGCGACGATCGCCGCCAGGCTGGCCAGGGCCAGCGACGGTGACAGCAGCGATCTCATCGCCCGGCCACACGCGCCAGTCGCTCGACCGCGTCGAGCACGAACCATCCGCCGCAGGCCGTCCACGCGCCCGGCAGCTCTGCCGTAGGCAGCCCCTTCAACGCGCGTCCGACCACGGGGTGCGCCGCCGCGCTCCAGGGATCGGGCCGGTTCCACCGCGTGTCGAAGAACGCTGCGGCAACGACGTCAGGCTTGGCATAGGCCAGCCTCTCCAGCGGCAGGGCCCCCCAGCCCTCGGCTGTCTGGAAATTCTTCAGACCCCCGGCCCGCAGCATCTCGTCGACGATCGATCCGGGGCCCGTCGTGACCCCGCCGGGCGTTACGTAGAGCGCCGATTTCCCCGACGATCCGCGTTTCAATGCCGCAAGCCGGGCATCAAAGGCAGTCGCCATCGCCATTCCTTTCGTCCGCTCGCCCAGTCCCGTCGCGACGTCGATCAATACGGTGCGGATGCCGGTCAGATCGGGCGCATAGCCCAGTTGCAGCACGGGCACACCGGCACGTTCGAACAGCGCCGCGGCGCTCGGCCCGCCGCCATAACTGCGGACGATCAGGTCAGGCTTCAGCAGCAGCACGTCCTCGGCCTGCGGGCGAACGTTGGGCACCCCTCGCGCTGCTGCGCGCATGTAGGAGAATTCAGCCGACGCGTCGGGCGAGACCGCGGCGATGCGGTCGCGGCCGACCAGTCTCAGAACATATTGGTCGGCACAATAGTCAAGGCTGACGATGCGCATCGCGCGTCCGGTACGCATCGGCGCCGGGGCCGGTGTGCATCCGGTGACAGCCACGAGCAGCATCGCCAGCCAGCGGATCACAGCTTCAGTCTCACCCCGCCATAGGCCGCCCGACGCGGCGTGCCATAGAGGTAGACCGTCTCATACGCCTCGTCGAACAGGTTCTCGACCCGGCCGAATACCTCGAAGCGCTCGCCGATGGGCAGGCTGGCGCGCAGGTCGACCAGCACATAGCCGTCCAGACGTACGCTGTTCGACGCATTCTCGAAGCTATCGCCGACGTGGGTGATCGTCGCGCCCGTCGACAGGCCGAACGCCCAGCGATAGTCGGCGACCATGTTGACGCTCTCGCGGGGACGACGCGCCAGGACGCGCCCCGTGTCGCGGTTGGTCGCGTCGAGGTAGGTGTAGGCGAAGGCCACTCGCAGAGGCTCGACCGGCTGAAGGACCAGCGTCGCCTCGACACCCTCGGCACGCGTGCGGCGGATGTTGTCGTAGGTGCCGAACGGCCGGTTGAGGCAGATCGCGCTCGTCACGCCGAAGCAGGATACGAAATCGATCTGGTTGCGCGTCGCGCGGTGAAAATAGGTCGCCTGCACCTGGACCGCGTCGCCCAGCAGCCGCTGGGTCAGCCCTGCATCCCAGCTGTTGGCGCGTTCGGGCACCAGACGCTGGTTCCCGTAATCGCCGAACAATTGGTAGAGCGACGGCGCGCCGAAGCCCTCGCCATAGCTCGCGCGGATGGTCGTACGGCCGCCGTTCGGGCTCAGCACGACATTGCCCGCCGCGGTCGTCTCCCCGCCGAAACGGCTGTGGTCGTCGTGGCGGACGCCACCGGTCACCGCGACGCCCGCGACAGGGGTTACCGTCAGCTCGCCGTAGACGCTGTTGATCAACGCGCGGGCGCGCGATGCGGCACCGAAGCTGACCGTGTCGAACCGCGACCGTTCGCTCTCCGCGCCGATCGTCGCCTGGACGATGCTGGTCTGTACGACGCCCTGATATTCGAAACGACGGTTCAGCCCGCGCGAATCGAAGGTGGCCGGGCCAGTCGCCCCGAAGTTGGCACGATCGATCCGGCTGTACGCAACGCCCAGACGGTTGCGGAACGCGCCGTCGAACAGCGCCAGCCGCGCGCCTGCGTATCCGCTCAATTCCGTGTTGGTCGAGTAATCGGCCGTGTCGGCCAGCGCGAACGCTGGTGCCGGAAAGCCGTCAAGGTCGATCTTCGCATCCGAATAGCGCCCGCGAGCCTCTAGCGAGAACGCGTCGGTCAAGTCGACCGCCAGCTTGCCGTTCGCGCCATATTGACGATAGCCGTCACGCTCGCGGCCGCCGCGCGCTTCGTTGAAGGCGGAAAAACCATCGCTGCGGAAATACTGGCCGCCCAGGCTCGCGGACACGGCGCCGATCCTACCCGATGCGTTGGCAGTGGTATTGACCGTGTCGCGCCAGCCATATTCCCCTTTCGCGACGAATTCGGGGTCTTCGCTCGGCGCGCGGGTGATGACGTTGACGACACCGCCGATCGCGCGGCTGCCCCAGATCACGCTCTGCGCGCCGCGGACGACTTCGATCCGGTCGATATTGCCGACAAGCAGGTTGCCGAAGTCGTAGCCGCCGCCCGGGCTCGCCGGATCGTCGAGCTTGACGCCATCGACCAGCAGCAGGGTCTGCTGCGGATCGGCACCGCGGATGTTGACCGATGCGACCGTGCCGATCCCGCCTGCGCGGGTGAAGCTGACGCCCGGTACGGTGCGCAGCAGATCGACGAGCGCCTGGCTCTGGCGCGCGGCGATCTCTTCGCTCTCGATGATGGTGACGGACTGGCCGACCTGGTCGATCGGGCGTTCGGTGCGGTTGGCGGTGACGACCACGTCGTCACCCTGAACGGCGGTGGTCTGCGCGGCGGCGGGCAGTGCAAGCGCCCCCAGCGAGATGGCGGATAACAATAGGCTACGCATGAAGATTCCCCGCTCACCGATGTCGACCCGGTGAGAGCAAGCAACGACGTTTCGGGCCCGCCACCCGGGACGCGGGCGGCGCGACTATGGCCACATGGCTGTCGTTACGAAGGGAGCATTCCCCGACGCGCATGGCTGGACCCGGCCAGGCGGCGAACGACGCGATGGCAGGTCTCCTGGCTCGCCGATC
>DASTEN010000435.1:0-2182 GCA_035709645.1 Sphingomonas sp. | reverse complement strand
CAATCGCGAAACCGGCGGCAGCTTGTCGGGTTCGAGGTTCTCGATCAGGTCGGTGACGATCAACGTCCGGCTCGGCTTGTGCATGAACCAGACTTCGTTGAATCCCGCAGCGCCGCTGACGACGCCTTGGTGCAGGACGTCGGCCCATTCGGCCGGCGCAGCTCCACCCAGTTCGCGATCGATCCGCAGGGTGGACGCACGGACCTGCGCCCGCTCGTTCAGGCCGGGCGCCGCCCACATCACCGTCGCCGGAAAGGCTCGTTGCCAATCGGCGATGAACGTCCAGTGCGCGACATTCGGTGCGACCAGATGACGGATCGTGCCGAGCTCTCCGATGGCAGACGCCAATTCGGGGCTGTAGCGCGTGGGAGAATGCAGCAGCAGGTCGCCATTGCGCAGCCTGATGATCGTCATCCGCACCGGCAACGCGAGCCCCAGCGATACGATCGGCCCGCTATCGACGATCCACACATCGTCCGCGATCCGTTTCGGCTGGTCGAGTGGCGGGTAGGTCGGATCGGGGCCGTCGTCCGCACCGCGCGCGAGCGTCCAGATACCAAGACCGGCCACTGCCACGCCGCCCGCCATCACCAGCGCCTTTGTCCGGTCACGCATCCGCATCTCCTGCCGCTTGTAATGTCAACGACTTACGGTTGGCATTCGATCGGGTTCCGGCGCGACTAGCCTGGGTTAGGATTAATGTTCGATCGGCAGCATCAATGCGAACCGCGTACCGTGCGAAGCCGCCAGCAGGTCGAGCGTACCGCCATAGGCCTCGACCAGCGAACGGGCGATCGGCAGGCCCAGCCCGGTGCCGCCGGCTTCACGCTTGGTGGTGAAGAAGGCTTCGAAGATGCGATCCCGATCGCCCGGCGCGATGCCCCGCCCGTCATCGGCAAGCTCGATCGTTGCCATGCCGTCGCCGATCGTGGCGGATATGGTCACGATCGCAGCCCCCGCCTGTCGCGCATTGTCGATCAGCGTCGTCAGCACTGCTTCCAGCGTCCGGCCATCGATCGCCAGCAACGGCATGTCTTCGGGCAGCGCGATCTCGACCGCGAAGCCGTTCCCGCCCAGCCCGTCGGCGATGATCGACAGCACGGGTCGCAGCGCCGCGCCGCCGGCCTCGCCGGGCTGGTGCAGGTCGGCCTTGGCCAGTTCCATCAATCGCCGGACCAGCCGCGACAGCCGTTCGGCATCGGTCGCAATGTTGCGCAGGAATTGGCGGCGATCGGCGGCGGTCATGTCCGCCTCGTGGTCCTGCAACAGTTCGATCGCGCCGCCGATCCCGGCGAGCGGTGTCTTGAACTCGTGGCTGACCGACGACGCGAAGTCGCGCAGATAGCGGGAGCGTTTGTCGATGCTGTCGGCCATCACCGCGAAGTCGCGAAAGAGGTCGCGAATCTCCACTACTTGCAGCGACGGCTGATCGGTCGCGGCGGGGCGGCCGGAGGCAAGCGCGCGGGTGGTTCGGCTCAGTCGCTCGATCGGCCGGACGATCGCTCGCGACAGGATCGCCGTCAGTACGATCAGCGCGCCGAGGATCAGGACGATGCCGAGCGCGATCTTGCCCCGGTCCTCGTACATGCCCCTGAACAATGGACGGGGCGAACGGGATACCAGCAACACGCCCGCCACCCGTCCGTCGACAAGGATCGGTCGCGCATGGTGCAGCCGCAGGTTCGATGCGCGGCTCAACCATTCGAAGGCGTAGCGTGAGACATAGCTGCCATTCTCGCGCAGCACCGTCGCCGGTCGTCCCGCCAGCGCGGAGCGGATTTCGGGCAGGGCCGCAAGCGATCGTCCCGCTTCCCGTCCGTTCACCAACGTGCCGGAACTATCCAGCATCAGGATCGACGACAACGTCGCCTGCCGCGTTTCGTCCAGCGCGGGAGCAAGTCGTCGGGCCGTCGCCAGCGCATCCGCTTGCGGAGGGGGTCGCACGGCCAAGGCGGCGGGGCGGGGCGGCAGGATCGGAGAGGCGCGCAGATCGACGCCGCTCTGCGGATCATAGGGGTTGGGCCTTGCGACCGGTCGGGGCGGCACGGCGACCCGTTCCCCCGGCCACAAGATCGCCGCGCTGGCAGCAAGCGCGGCGCTTTGCGCGACCAGTTCTCCCTCGGTCCGGCGGACCAGTGCATTTTCGTACACGCGCAGGAACACCGCTCCGAAACCGGGCAGG
>DASTEN010000434.1:0-4249 GCA_035709645.1 Sphingomonas sp. | reverse complement strand
TTCGTACACATCGACGACGATCTTTGTGCCGCTCGTGATGTGCGGCGGCACCATCACGCGCACGCCGTTGTCGAGCACCGCGGGCTTGTAGCTCGACGACGCCGTCTGACCCTTTACGACGGCATCCGCCTCGACGATCGTCGCTTCGATCGTGTCGGGCAGCTGCACCGAGATGGCTTCTTCGTCGTACAGTTCCATGACCACGTCCATGCCATCCTGCAGGAACGCCGCCGCATCGCCGAGCAGGTCGCGCGGCAGGGTCGTCTGGTCGTAGGTTTCCTTGTCCATGAAGACCAGATTGTCGCCCTCGGCGAACAGGAACTGGAAATCCTTGGTGTCCAGGCGGACGCGCTCGACCGTCTCGGCCGAACGGAAGCGGACGTTGTTCTTGCGGCCGTCGCGCAGGTTCTTCAGTTCGACCTGCATATACGCCCCGCCTTTGCCGGGCTGGGTGTGCTGGATCTTCACCGCGCGCCAGATGCCGCCTTCGTATTCGATGATGTTGCCGGGACGGATGTCCACGCCGCTGATCTTCATGGGTTTACGACCTGTAGGAAAGAGCCGGGACGACGGGGAGGCCCGTGTCCGAGGGCGTCGCCCTTACCGCGGGACCGTCGATCCGGCAAGCAGCGGGTAGGGATTGATCGGGGTGCCGGCATACCAGCGCTCACCCGGCGCCATTCGCGTCATGCCGAAATGCAGGTGATAATTGCCCGCTCCCGCGTTGCCGGTATCGCCGACGAACCCCAGGTGCTGGCCGGCCCGCACCGCCTGCCCTTCGCGAATGTCCGCCGCATAGGCCGCCAGATGGGCGTAGTAATAGCTCCAGCGCCCATCGCGCGAGCGGACGTACAGGGTATGGCCGCCTGCCCCGCTGTCGAACAGCTTCTCGACGGTGCCTGCCGCCGCTGCCACCACCGGGGTCCCGCCCGCCGCCATGATGTCGGTTCCGGTATGCCCGCGAGCGCCGCCTGCGCGCGATTGCCCCCAGGTGTCGACGATCTGCCGTGCCGTCACGCCCTGAACCGGTATGACGAGCCCCGATGGTGCGACGACCGGCGCCGGCGTCCGTGGCTGTCCCACGGCACCGGACGGAGCGACCGTACCGGCCCGTTCGACCCGCCCTGTGAAGCGCACCATCGACGCGGTCCCGACAAGCGCCATTGCCAGAAACGCCACGATGTAGAGCCCGAACCGCCGCGCCCGTCGTCCGCGCGGCGCGGATGGCGTCGTCGGAGCCGGCGCCGCGGTCATGCGCGGAAGATCGCCTTCGTCCCCGGCTTCACCATCAGAGCGACGCGCGCCGCGTCCCAATTGGTCAGACGGATGCAGCCATTACTTTCGGTCCGGCCGATATTCTGCGGCTCTGGCGTACCGTGAATGCCATAATGCGGCTTGGACAGGTCCATCCATACCACCCCGACCGGGTTGTTGGGCCCCGGCTGCAAAACCGCCTCCTTGGCACCAGGCTTGCTGCCGGCGATCAACTTCGGGTCGTATTTCCAATCCGGGTTGTAGGCGGTACCCTTGATCGTCCAGGTACCGATCGGCAGCGGGAATTCGGCCGAGCCCATCGTCGCGCTGAACTGCGCCAACAGCTTGTCGTCCTTGTCCATGACGCGCAGAACGCCGTCGGACTTGTCGACGACGATGTGATCGGCCTGGGGCTGCTTGGCATCGACGTTCAGCATCGCCACGGTCGCGCGCCATGCCGGATCGTCGATCGTATAGTCGCGCGACGTCGGCAGTGCGTTCGGCACCACGATCCGCGTGCCCGCCCGCAACATCGTCTCCGCGCTGTTCAGCGCCACCAGCGTTTGCGGGGTGGTATGGAACATCTCCGCCAACTTCTCGAGCGGAGAGTGATAGCCAAGCGCAGGAAGCCTTGACTGCGCATTGTAATCCTTCGATATTCTGCCGATGTACGGACCGGCCAGGATCGCATCGGTCAACACGACCGCCTTGACCGGACGCCAGGCGCGGTAAGGATAGAGTGCGCGAAGGGTAGCCGGGTCGGCCTGGCCCGTCTGCGTCAGCCCGCGGCTTTCCTGAAATCCCTTCAACGCCGCCTTCAGCGACTGCCCGCCCTTGCCATCGAGAACGCCCGGGCCGAAGCCAAGCTTGTCGAGGATCACCTGCACATGCAGGACGCCGGGATCGACGGTCACCGGGGCGGCCTGCCCTGCCGGTGCCGGACCCGATGCCCGTGCCGATGCCGATGCCGCTTGCGCATCGGCCGACGGCACCTGCGACCCGATAGCCAGAGTCACCAATCCGAGGCCGGCAACCGCCAGCAACATTCGATCCCGCATCCTCACGCCTTTCGTTACGCAAACTTATCAACGCGTAACGAGGAAAGCCGCCGGAGGTTGCCGCGACGCTATAGCAGTTCCGCGAAAGCGCGGACCGCCGCAGCTTCGTCGCCGCCCCAGACCGCGTTGGAGATGGCCAGGAAATCTGCGCCGGCCGCCACCAGCGGCGCTGCGTTCACCGGCGTGATTCCTCCGATCGCGACGCAGGGAATTTCGAACAGCGCACCCCACCACGACAGGATCGAGGGTTCGGGGACATGCTGCGTCGTCTTCGTCGTCGTCGGATAGAAGGCGCCGAACGCCACATAGTCGGCCCCGGCTTCCCCCGCCTCCATCGCCAGGTGGCGGCTATCGTGACATGTCACGCCAATCTGGGCATTGGGCCCGAGCACGTCGCGCGCCTCACGCGGGTCGCCGTCGCCCTGCCCCAGATGCACGCCGTCCGCGCCAAGCCGCTTGGCCAGGCTGATGCTGTCGTTGATGATGAAGGCCACGTCGCGGTCGGCGCAGATGCGCTGCAACGGCTCGGCCAGCTTGGCGGCGGTATGCTGGTCGACATCCTTGAGGCGAAACTGGAACGCCGCCACCGGCCCGGCATCGAGCGCGCGGGCAAGGCGGTCGCCGAACCCACCGGTCACATCCAGCGGCGAGATCAGGTAAAGCTGGCACGGCCCCCGCCGCTCGTCGCGCTCGAAACGCTGGGCGAAACCGGGGTCGAGGGGTCCGAGGGGATCTTCGTTGGTGTCGGTCATGTCGCGCTGCGTAGCGAAACCGAGGCGCAGCGTCACCCGTCTTGGCCTACGACACCCATGTTCCGACGCACATTACACGCTGCCACTGGCCGTCGCGCTTTTCGTACAGGCATTCGCTGCCGGCCCCGGCCAGCGGTGCGGTCTGCCAGCCGCCGCGCAACGCGCGATAGCGCCCGCCTTCCGCCTCGGCGATGTCGGTCACGAACGCGCCGAAACCCTCCGGTTGGAACACGATCTCTCGACCGGCGCAGCGGGCCGTCTTCGGCAGCGCCTTCCAGCGCAGCGCCCGGAAACGATCGCGCGCCCCCGCGCCGCCCTTGCGACTGTCGTCGTGGAACCGCGGCGCGAGGTCGCAGGCGATCGCAACCTCGCCAGCCGATGCGGCGGGCGCCGCCGCGTCCACGTCGACCGCATCGGCTGCGGCTTCCAACGCATCGGCCTGGCGTTCCAGCGCGGTCTGCACGTCGGCGGCAGCGCGAACCGCCGACCACGGTGCCATGCCGGCGGCGATGGCGGCGCCCGTCAGCACCGCCACCACCCCTGGCATCCTGTGCATCATGCTTCGACCGACACTTTCTTCGTCGACGCCGCATGAATGTCGTCGATCGCGCCGCCCAGCGAGCCGTCGAAATCCTCATCGCTCATGCCGTGGCGCAAGTCTTCCAGCAGCGCGCGGCTGAAGCTGGCGATCATGCCGCGGTTCTTGGCGAGTTCCGCGCACGCCTCGGGCCGGGCGAAGCCGCCCGACAGCGCGACGACGCGCAGCACACGCGGGTGATCGACCAGCGGGTCGAACGTGCCCGGAACCGCGGGGATCGACAGCTTCAGCATCACCTGCGGGCCGTCAGCATCGGCATCGAGCGTCGCCAGCAGTTCGTCGAGCAGGATCCGGTCCGCGGCTGCGCGTTCCGGCGACTTGATGTTGATCTCGGGCTCCAGCATCGGCATCAGGCCGGCCGCGATCACCTGTTCGGCAACCGCGAACTGCTGCTTGACGATCGCCGCGATCCCATCCTTGTTCGCCAGGTTGATGACCGAGCGTTCCTTGGTCCCGAACACGCCCAGCCCCTTGGCGCGGGCGAGCAGCGCATCGAGATCGGGCATCGGCTTCATCAGCTGAACGCCGTTCTCTTCCGCTTCCAGCCCCTTGTCGATCTTGATGAAGGGGACGACGCCGCGTTCGAT
>DASTEN010000433.1:0-10437 GCA_035709645.1 Sphingomonas sp. | reverse complement strand
TGCCGCGGTGCGCATGCGTGCGCTGGTCGCGGCGCAGACCAAGGCGATGCAGGCCCGCTTCAAGCCCGATCGGCTGAGCGAGAATGCGCGGATCAGCTATCGCCTGTTCGAATATGAGAATGCCCGCGCCGCCGACAGCTTCCGCTTCCGCAAGCTGCGCTTCCCCGTCTCGACCAACGGCAGTCCGGCGGGCGCGATCCCCGTCCTGCTGATCAACAACCACAAGATCGACACCGTCGCCGACGCACAGGCCTATATCGCCCGCCTGCGCGACACCGACCGGGTGATGCGCGAAGTGGCGGCGACGATGCGCGCGCAGGCGGCCGCCGGCATCGTGCCGAACAAGGTCAATTTCGCGCCTGCTCGCAACGACGCAAAGAAGGTGCTGGTCGGCGCGCCGTTCGACGGCGGCCCCGATTCGACGCTGATGGCCGATTTCCGCAAGAAGGTGACCGCGCTGAACGCGCCCGCCGCCACCAAGGACCGCCTGCTGGCCGACGCGCGCACCGCGCTGACCGGCCCGTTCAAGCGCGGCTATGACACGCTGATCGCCGCGATCGATGGGGTCGAGCCGCTGTCGAAGGGTAATTTTGGCGTCTGGGCGCTACCCGATGGCGCCGCCTATTATGCCGATCGACTGAAGCAGTCGACGACGACCAATCTTACCGCCGACCAGATCCACGACCTCGGCCTGCGCCAGGTCGCGGCGATCCGGCAGGAGATGGAGGCGATCAAGCGCGAGGTCGGCTTCACCGGCACGCTCGAGCAGTTCTTCGACAAGATCCGCACCGATCCGACGCTGAAATACCCGAATACCGAAGCGGGGCGCGAACAGTATCTGGCCGACGCGCGCGGTGTGATCGCGTCGGTGATGGCCAAGGCGCCGCAATATTTCCGCGTCCTGCCCAAGGCGAAGCTGGAAGTGCGCGCGGTCGAGAAATGGCGTGAGGCGACCGCCTCGACCGCCTTCTACAATTCGCCATCGGCGGATGGCACGCGGCCGGGCATCTACTACGTCAATCTGGTCGACATGAACCAGACGCAGAAGGTGCAGGTCGCCGGCATCGCCGCGCACGAAGGCGCGCCCGGCCATCATTTCCAGATCGCGCGTCAGCAGGAGCTGACGGGCATCCCCAAATTCCGCCGCTTCGGCGGCTACGGCGCCTATGCGGAAGGATGGGGGCTGTATTCGGAGCGGTTGGCCGATGAAATGGGCATCTACCAGACGCCCTACGACCGGTTCGGCATGCTCTCGCTACAGGTCTGGCGTGCGATCCGGCTGGTGCTCGACACCGGCATCCATTCGAAGCGGTGGACTCGCGACCAGTCGATTGCGTACTTCAAGACGAACAGCTCGGTGTCCGACACTGACGTCGCGCGTGAGGTCGATCGGTATTTCAACTGGCCGGGGCAGGCGACCAGTTACATGGTCGGCCAGTTGAAGATCGCCGAACTACGCGCGAAGGCACAGCGCGAGTTGGGGACGAAGTTTGACATCCGCGACTTCCACGAAACGGTATTGCGCCAGGGATCGCTGCCGCTGGACGTGCTGGAAGAGCAAGTGGATCGCTACATTGCCGAGCTGCGGCGCTGAGGCTCCAAAGACCGCCGCATGCTCCGAATAGACAGGCCTGTGATGTGGTCGAGGTACGCCGTCATAGCAGTCACCCCGTGGACATCCTTTATGACGTTCGTAATGCTCGAAGTGCGCATCCTGTCCAGTCGAACCGGCCCTGTGCGCTCGTACCCCGCCCCCGCAGTCTATGCACCGAAGTTTTCGGCTGCGTGGCATTTCAACGGCCAGAGCAATATCGATCACTTGCCACTGGTTGTTCGCCCAAAGCTCGCAGTCTGTTGATCGCGCCACGTTTCTCGCCATCGCTGCAGACGAAGACTAAGCACAAAGCTACAGATTGAAAGCTATGATTGGTGCATGCAAACCGATCTTAGGATCGGTCGCTAAGTTGTTTTGGTGCGGTCGAGAAGACTCGAACTTCCACGGGCTTTCGCCCACAACGACCTCAACGTTGCGCGTCTACCAATTCCGCCACGACCGCACGTGAACCCCAACCGGACAAGCCGGAAGGTTGGCAAGGAGGGCGCCTCTAGCAAGGCGTCGGGGGTGTGGCAACGCGTTTTTCCATGTCGGCGGCACCATCGCGGGCGTTTCGCTTTAGGGCTGGTCAAACCGCGACCCTATTGATAATCACTCGCATCAGATGACCGTCCATTCCGCCATTTCGGTGCCGATCGATCTTGCCGCCCTGCCGCGCCACGCGCTGGCGACGGTAGCCGCGATCGATTGGGCGCAGCTGAGCGAGGCGGAGTCGCGCCGCCTGCGCGAATTCGGCTTGGACGAGGGTGTCGAGATCGAGCTGCTGCATGGGGCGACGCTGGGCGGCGGGCCGCTTGCCTGCCGGATCGGGCGGATGACGATCACGTTTCGCCGTCACATCGCCCGGGCGATTCGCGTAACCGTCTGATCCGATGAACGATCTTCCGCTGGTCGCGCTGGTCGGCAACCCCAACGCCGGCAAATCCGCGCTGTTCAACGCGCTGACGGGAGCGCGGCAGAAGGTCGGCAACTATCCCGGCGTCACCGTCGAACGGCACACCGGCCGCCTGGCGTTGAATGACGGCCGCCCGGTCGAGCTGGTCGACCTGCCCGGCACCTACAGCCTCGATCCCTCGAGCCCCGACGAGGAAGTGACGCGCGACGTCGTCTATGGCCGCCAGGCCGGCGAGCGGCGCCCTGACGCGATCGTGGTCGTGGCGGACGCCACCAACCTCGACAACCATCTGCGCTTCGTGCTGCAACTGAAGCAGCTCGGGCTGCCGATGGTGCTGGCGCTGAACATGGTCGACATGGCGGCGCGCGATGGCCTGACGATCGACGCCGCGGCGCTCGCGGGTGAACTAGGCCTGCCGGTCGTCGAGACGGTCGCTGTGCGCAAGCGGGGGCTCGATCCGTTACGCGAGGCGCTGGGCGAAGCGCTCAGGACGCGCGCGGTCCCGCAAGTTCCGATCGATGCGATCGATGCGGACATCCGCCACTTCCAGCGCGAGGCGCGCCGCATCGCGCGATCCGCCAGCACCGAAACGTCGCGGGCACGCGGCGTCACCCGCTCGCTCGACCGGGTCGCGCTGCACCCGGTGCTCGGCCCGGTCATCCTGCTCGCTCTGCTGTTCGTCATGTTCCAGGCGGTCTTCAGCTGGTCGGAAGCGCCGATCGGCTGGATCGAGGGCGCGCAGGCGTGGCTCGGCGAACGGGCGATCGCCACGCTGCCGCCGGGATTCTTCCGTGATCTGCTGGTCCAGGGGATCATCGGCGGCGTCGGATCGGTCGTCGTCTTCCTGCCGCAGATCGTCATCCTGTTCCTGTTCATCCTGATGCTCGAAGCGTCGGGCTACATGGTCCGGGCGGCGATGCTGATGGATCGGTTGATGGCGGGCGTCGGGCTGTCCGGGCGCGCGTTCATCCCGCTGTTGTCGAGTTTCGCCTGCGCGATTCCCGGCATCATGGCGACCCGGTCGATCAGCGACCCGCGCGAACGGTTGACGACGATCCTGGTCGCGCCGCTGATGACCTGTTCGGCGCGCCTGCCGGTCTATGCCGTCATCATCGGCGCGTTCATCCCGGCGCGGCAGGTGGTGCCGGGCGTCGGCTTGCAGGGGCTGGTGCTGCTGACCCTGTATCTGGCGGGTATCGTCAGCGCGATGCTGGCGGCGGTCCTGATTCGCCGCACCGCGACCAAGGGGGTCGGCGGCGGCTTTCTGCTGGAAATGCCGCGCTATCAATGGCCGAACCTGCGCGACGTCGCGATCGGCCTCACCCAGCGCGCTTGGGTGTTTCTGCGCCGGGCGGGCACGATGATCATGGGCGTGACGATCGCGCTGTGGCTGCTGGCCAGCTATCCGGTCGCGCCGCAGGGCGCCAAGCAGAGCGAATATTCGGTCGCCGGCCGCATCGCGAGCGTGTTGGAGGTCGGCTTGCGTCCGATCGGCTTCAACCACGAAATGAGCCTTGCGGTCATCCCCGCGATGGCGGCGCGCGAAGTCGCGGTGTCGGCGCTCCAGACCGTCTATGCGATCGATGCGGCGGACGAGGATCAGGGCGCGCAGGAACTGGGCGGGCAACTCGCCGGCCGCTGGAGCCTGGCGACCGCGCTCGCCTTCCTCGCCTGGTTCGTCTTCGCGCCGCAATGCCTGTCGACGATCGCGGTTGTCCGGCGGGAGACGAACGGGTGGAAATGGCCGGCGTTCATGATCGGCTATCTGTTCGCCCTGGCGTACGTCGCGGCGGGTGCGACCTACTGGATCGCGGTCTGGGCGGGTTTGGGCTGACCTCGCGAAGCGAAGAAGAAATTTCGTTCGGAGAAGGCGCGAAGGCACGAAGGAGGCTTGGCCCCTCTCCTCGCGCCTTTGCGCCATCTCTGACTCACTCTTCTTTTTCCTGATCGCGCTTCGCGCCATCGAGCAGGCGGACGCGCTGCGCCTCGGCCAGCGCCGTGGCATCCTTCTCTGCCTTCGTCCGTCCGAACTTGGCCCGGTTGGCGTTGGCCTGGGTGGCCTTCTCGGCCCGCGCTTTCGCCTTTCGGGCGCGATTCAGGGATATGATTTCGGCCATCTCACGCCTATCTTACGCCTCGATTTCGAACATTTGGAGCGGACATGGCGGGCAGCGTCAACAAGGTGATTCTGGTGGGCAACCTGGGGCGCGACCCGGAAAGCCGCACGTTCCAGAACGGCGGCAAGGTGGTCGAACTGCGCATCGCGACGTCGGAGAGCTGGAAGGACCGCAATTCGGGCGAGCGCAAGGAAAAGACCGAGTGGCACACGGTCAAGGTCTTCAACGAAGGCCTGGCCAACGTCGCCGAGCGATATCTGCGCAAGGGCAGCAAGGTCTATATCGAAGGCGCGCTGACCACCCGCAAGTGGCAGGACCAGCAGGGTAACGACCGCTATTCGACCGAAATCACGCTGCAAGGCTTCAACAGCGTGCTGACCATGCTCGACGGCGCACCGGGCCAGGGTGGCGGCGGGGGCGGCGGCAGCTACGGCGGCGGCCAGCGCGATTCGGGCGGCGGCAGCGACTGGGGTGGCGGCGACGACTTCGCGGGCAATTCGTCGCGCGGCGGCGGCAACTTCAATTCGGGCGCGCAGAAGAGCTCGGGCGCGGCGAAGAACGACTTCGGTGGCGGTTACGGCGACGACCTGGATGATGATGTCCCGTTCTGATCGCAGTGCGGCAGCGCGTACGCTGCGCGCCGACTCGCACAAGATCGGCCGGCGGGGCGCTTAGCCCCGGCCGACGGCGTGGGCTTTGCCCACGCCTTTTTTTTGTTCCGGCTACAGGCGCCCAAAAGGGCGACGGCAAAGCCGCCGCCGTCGGCCGGGTTACACCCGCCGGCCGTGCTGGCGCGAGTCGAGCGGCGGCACGCCGCTAGCCGCGCTACGCAACAAAAACACCGCATGCTCCGCGCGAAAGTTCGCCGCCGCCGCACTCGTCGCAACCCCGCGGTTCAGGAACCACGCCCCTTCCACCACGATCCTCCGCGAGGTCACGAACGCGCGGAAGTCGTCGATCGTGACATGGTGGATGTTGGGCGTCTCGTACCATTCCAGCGGCAACAGCTTCGTCACCGGCATCCGCCCGCCCCACAGCAGCGACGCGCGCACCCGCCAGTGCGCGAAATTGGGGAAGGACACGAACGCGCGGGTGCCGATCCGCAGCAACTGCTCGAGCACGACATGCGGCCGCATCGTCGTTTGCAGCGTCTGGCTGAGGATCGCGTAGTCGAACGTGGCGTCGGGATAATCGGCCAGGTCGGTGTCGGCATCGCCCTGCATCACCGACAGCCCACGCTCCAGCGCGGTCGCGACGCCGTCGGCGTTCAGTTCCAGTCCGCGCGCATCGCATCCGCGCTCGTCGCGCAACGCCGCCATCAGCGCCCCGTCCCCGCAGCCGACGTCGAGGATGCGGGAACCGGGCGCTACGTTCGCGGCGATAATGGCCAGATCCGGGCGCAGCGTCATGATGTCGCCTTCAGCATCGCCGCGGCTTCGGGCGACAGGCGTTCCATGTAGCGATCGGGCCTCAGGAGAGCGTGGAAGCCCAGCTTCTCGTAGACCCTATGCGCGTCGGCGGTCACCAATCCGATGCGTCGGATGCCGACGAACGAGGGATGGTCGACGAACCAGCCGACCATCGCGCGGCCGATACCCTGGCCGCGGACGCCGTCGTCGACGAATACGTCCGCGATCCAGGCGAAGGTCGCATGATCGGTGATCGCGCGGGCGAAACCGATCTGCACGCCGTCGCGATAGGCGCCCAGCGGATGCGACCCGGCGATGGCGCGCTCGACAAGGTCGTGCGCGATGCCGGGCGACCAGTAGCTCGATGCCAACCAGGCATGGACGCGTGCGATATCGAGTCGCGCGCGGTCGTCGGACAATTCGGTCGTCATGCGCCTGCTCCCAGAAAGCCCGCGATCACCCGGTCGAGCGCGGCGTTCTCCAGCAGGAACGCGTCGTGACCGAACGGCGAGGACAGTTCGACGAAGCTCGCCGGCGCGCCCGCCGCGTTCAGCGCATGGACGATGCTGCGCGATTCGGCGGTCGGGTACAGCCAGTCGGTATCGAAACTGACGACGCAGAATCGCGCTTTCGATCGGCGGAAGGCGTTCGCCAGATGCCCGCCATGTTCCTCCGCCAGGTCGAAATAATCGAGCGCGCGGGTGATGTAGAGGTAGCTGTTGGCGTCGAACCGGTCGGTGAACGACAGGCCCTGGTGGCGCAGATAGCTTTCGACCTGGAAATCGGCGTCGAAGCCGAAGGTCTTGGCGGTGCGATCCTGGAGCGATCGGCCGAACTTCGCGGTCAGCCCCGCTTCGGACAGATAGGTGATGTGCGCCGCCATCCGCGCGACGGCGAGCCCCGCGGTCGGAGCCACGCCGTCGTAATAGGCGCCGTTCGCCCAGTTGGGATCGGCCATGATCGCCTGGCGTCCGACTTCGTGGAAGGCGATGTTCTGCGCCGAATGTCGCGCGGCGCTCGCCAGCACGACGCACGCGCGCAGCCGGTCGGGGAAGGTCGCCGCCCAGCTCAGCGCCTGCATGCCCCCCATCGACCCGCCGACGACGGCCGCCAGCGTGGCGATGCCGAGGTGGTCGATCAGCAACCCTTGCGCGCGCACCATGTCGCGGATGGTGATCACCGGGAAGGTCATGCCGTACGGCCGTCCGGTCGCCGGATCGATGCTGGCGGGCCCCGACGAACCGAGGCAGCTGCCGACGACGTTCGAGCAGATGACGAACCAGCGGTCGGTATCGATCGGCTTGCCCGGGCCAACCATGCGGACCCACCAGCCGGGTTTGCCGGTGCGCGGATGCGCGGAGGCGAGGTGCTGGTCGCCGGTCAGCGCATGGCAGACCAGGATGGCGTTCGACGCATCGGCATTCAGCGTGCCGTAGGTTTCATACGCGACCTCGACCGACGCCAGGCTGCCGCCGCCGTCGAGCGTGAGCGCGCCGAGCGCGGCTTTGCGATCGAGGCCGTAGCGGGGATCGGTCATACGCGGGGCCTTTGCATGGATGGGGGGAGGTGGGGAAGGGCTACAAATCCTCCTCGGCACGGGGAGGGGGACCGCCGCCGAAGGCGGTGGGGGAGGGGGCGTGCCGCCAAGGGCTCGCTCGCGGAAATTCCCAACCACCAGCCTGCGGCTGGTCCCCTCCCCGTGCCGGGGAGGACCTTATCCCATCCGCCGCGCCGGCGCGCGGGCCGCGATGATCGCCTGCGCCGCCAGCCTCCCGGTCTGCGCACCGCCGTTCATGTATCCGGGATACGCGTCCGACAGATGTTCGCCCGCGAAGTACACCGGCCCGGCCGACAGCGGCGCGGACGCGATGCCGTTGGCTTCGGTCCAGATCAGTTCGGCGAACTTGGTCAGCTGGCCCGGGCGGAAATTGACGTATGCGCCGCGGGTGAAGGGTTCGTCGTGCCAATTGGTGCGGCGGACGGCGCCGCTGAGTGCGGCGGCCAGGCCCGGCACCGCGTCCTGCGCCATCCGGGCCCAGCGCTGGCTGAGCGCGCGGGCGTCGGGCAGGTCGGCGGCGCGGACTTCGCTGCCCCCGGTGAACCATGTCCAGACGCTGCCGGGCCCGCTGGTCGGGCGCACGCCGCCGTCCCAGCCGAGCGAAGCCCCCGCGTCGTGATCGACCTGCCAGATCTCGCCGCCGCGACCCATCGGCTTTTCCCACGGGCGTGCGGATGCAACGGCCTGCAGCTTGCCGTTCAGGCCCAGGCCGACCTCGCCGATGAATTGGCGCCATTTGGGCGGCAGCGGCACGGCATAGTCGATGCGGCTCATGATCGATGCGGGCGTGGTGACGATGACCGCGCCGGCATCGAACGTGTCCGCATTCGAAAAGGTCAGGCGGACGCCCCCACCGCTGCGCGGTTCGATCCGCGTCGCGCGGCGATAGAGCGTGATGCGCCGCGCAAGCCGCGCGCCCATCGCCTCGACCAGCGTGCTCGACCCGCCCGCCATGACATAGCGTTCGTCGCTGCGGCTCAGCACGTCGATCCGCTTGCCGTCGACATAGGGCAGGTTGAACACCAGTTCCAAGGCAGAGGCCTGGTCGGGTTCGACGCCGTATTCGGTCCGCGCCGTCGCCTCCATCAGCGCGCGTGCGAAGCGATCGGGCATCAGTCTGGCGTATTTGTCGAGATAGCCGGTGAACGACAGGCGATCGAGTTCGGCCGCCACGGTCGCGTAATCCCGATCGAGCCGCGCGGCGTCGGCGTCGATCTGGCCGGCGATCCCGCGCAGGCCCGCGATCAGCCGCTCGCGCGGGATGTCCGCGGCGCCATCGAGCACGAGCGTGCGGTGCGGCGCCCCCTTGCGATCGGTCAGCGTCACGCCGAACTGTCGGCACAGGTCGTTGATGTCGCGGTGATCCGAATTGACCAGTTGGCCGCCCATTTCCATCGCCGGCTGCCCGGCGGCGCGCACCGTCAGCATGCGCCCGCCCAGCCGGGTCCGCGCTTCGAACAGCCGGGCGTCGATCCCCGCCTGGGTCAGGTGATAGAGCGCCGACAGCCCGGCGATCCCGCCGCCGATGATCGCGACCGGTCCCGCCGGCGCCGCGGCATGGACGGGGCGGGGCAGCGCGCCTGCCACCGCGGTCGCCGCGACCGCCGCGATCAGCTGGCGTCGCGATAATCCGTCGCCACCGGGTGCGGGCAGGGGGGCGCCGGACTCGCGCAGATTGGCCTGGCGCGCCGCTTCCATCGCGGCCCAAAAAGCTGTCGGTCCCCGCATTAACCACACCCCCTGGTTGCGCGGTGTCATAAAGTGCGACGCTTGCCAAGGCGGCAGGCGGCGGCGATAGCGCTGCGGCTATGACCGCACCTGCTCCCAAGCCCTGGATCATGGGCATCGCTCCGTACGTTCCCGGCCGCAGCACGACCGACGACGGCCGCACCGTCGCCAAGCTGTCGTCGAACGAGAATCCGCTGGGCACCAGCCCCGCCGCGCGCGAGGCATTCGCCAGTGCCGCCGGGCGGCTGGAACGCTACCCCGATGCCAGCGCGACCGAACTGCGCGACGCGCTCGCCGCGCGCCACGGGCTCGACCCGGCGCGAATCATCTACGGCAACGGGTCGGACGAAGTGCTGCACCTGGCCGCGGGCGCCTTTGCCGGGCCGGGCGACGAGGTGATCTACGTCCGCTACGGTTTCGCAGTGTACGAAATCGCCACGCGGCGCGTGGGCGCCACGCCGGTAATCGCGCCGGACAAGGATTATGCGACCGATGTGGACGCGATTCTGGCCGCGGTGACCGAGCGGACGAAAATCGTCTTCGTCGCCAACCCGAACAACCCGACCGGTACCTATTCGGCTCGTGAGGAAATCGCCCGGCTGCACGCCGGCCTGCGGGAAGACATCCTGCTGGTCCTCGACCATGCATATGCCGAATATATCGACGGCGATGCCGAAGACGGCGGCATGGCGTTGGCCGCGCGTGCATCGAACGTGCTGGTCACGCGCACCTTTTCCAAGATGTATGGTCTTGCCGCCGAACGGATCGGCTGGGGCTATGCCGCAGCGCCGATCATCGAGGCGATGCACCGCATCCGCCTGCCGTTCTCGATCACCATCGCCGGCACCGCCGCGGCTGTCGCGGCGCTGGGCGACCGCGACTTCGTCGAGCATACGCGCGACCACAATGCGCGGTGGCGGGCGTGGTTCGCGGACGAGGTGGGCAAGCTTGGCAACGCAGGGCTTCGCGCGGTGCCGAGCCAGGCGAACTTCGTGCTGGTGCTGTTCGAGGGACGGCTCACCGCCGAGGCCGCCTTCGAAGGGCTCGCGGATCGCGGCTATATCACCCGCTGGCTGCCCAACCAGGGCCTGCCGCACGGCCTGCGGATCACCATC
>DASTEN010000432.1:0-3456 GCA_035709645.1 Sphingomonas sp. | reverse complement strand
GACCGGACTGATCGACATCGGGTTCGTCCGCCCGCCGATCGACCGACACGAGTTCGAAACGCTGCTGGTGCTCGACGAGCCTTTGGTGGTGGCGCTGCCGGCCGGCGACGTGCGGGCCGGAAAATCGGTGCTGGAGCCCGCCGATTTCGATGGCCAGCCGCTGATCATGTACGCACGGCAGGGCGCGGGCTATTTTCACGACATGCTGGTCCGCCTGTTCGACGACGCCGGTGTCGCGCCCGATTTCATCCAGCACGTCACGCAGATCCATTCGATGCTGGGACTGGTCCAGGCGGGACTTGCCGCGGCGATCGTGCCCGAAGCGGCGGCGGGGCTGCACTTCACCGACGTCCAGTTCCGGCGGCTGACGACCGTCCCCGAACGGCCGGTCGAGCTCTACATGGCGTGGCGACGCGACAATGCGAACCCGGCGCTGCCGCCGATGCGCCGGCTGTGCGCGGACACGGCGCGTCCATGAGGGACATGGCGTGATCGATCGGCGCACCCTCCTGGCCGGCCTGTCCGCCGTGCCGCTGGCGACGGCGGCGGCGGCCCCGCCGGGCGATCCGGTCGCGACGACCCGCGCAGGGCGAGTGCGGGGACTTCGCGAGGGCGGGGTGCTGGTGTTCCGCGGCATCCGCTACGGCGCCGACACCGCCCCCCGGCGGTTCCAGCGCGCACTGCCGCCGACGCCGTGGAGCGGCATCGCCGATGCGACGCGGTACGCAGCGGCCGCGCCCCAGACCAAGGCGGACGAGCCGACATCCGAGGACTGCCTGTTCCTCAACGTCTGGACGCCGGCGCTCGATGCCGGGCGGCGGCCGGTGATGGTCTATCTCCACGGCGGCGCACACGCGCATGGTTCGGGATCGGACCCGCTGTACGACGGCGCGCGGCTGGTGCGGCGGGGCGATGTGGTGGTGGTGACGCTCAACCACCGGCTGGCGGGCCTTGGCTATGCCCATCTTGCCGATCTGGGTGGGCCGGCCGAGAGCGCCAACGTCGGCAACCTCGACATCATCCTCGCGCTCGCCTGGGTGCGCGACAACATCGCCGCGTTCGGCGGCGATCCCGGACGCGTCATGATCTTCGGCCAGTCGGGCGGGGGGGCCAAAGTCGTGTCGCTGATGGCGATGGCGGAGGCGCGGCCGCTGTTCCACGCCGCCGCGACGATGAGCGGCCAGCACGTCACCGCGATCGGCCCGAACCACGCGACGGAGCGCGCACGGGTGTGGATGGCGGCGGCGGGCGCGAAGACTGTCGCCGAGCTGGCGACACTGCCGGTCGAGCGGCTGGTCGCGGCGATGTCGACGGTCGATCCCTATGAGCGCAAGGGCGAGATCAGCTTCGCCTCGACGCTGGATCACCGGACATTGACGCGGCATCCCTTCTATCCCGACGCCCCGCGGGAGGCGGCGCACATCCCGCTGATCTGCGGCAACACACGCGACGAAACCGGATATTGGCTCGGCGAAACGCTGAAGCGCGGCGACACGACCTGGGACAATTTGCCCGCGCGGCTGGCGCGCGAAATGGTCAAGGACGTCGGTGTCCGCCATGTCGTCGATCGGTACCGCGCGCTGTATCCGACCCGCACGCCGGGCCAGATCCTGCTCGCCGCGTCGACCGCAGCGCGATCCTGGCCCGGCCACCTGATTCAGGCAGAGGAGCGCGCGAAGATCGGCGCGCCGACATGGATGTACCAGCTCGACTTTCCCGCGCCCGAGGCGGGCGGCGTGCTGGGTGCGTTCCACACGCTCGATATCGGATTGGTGTTCGATAACACGCAGGCGCCAAGCGCGCGGACCGGAGACGGGCCGGATGCGCGCGCGTTGGCGGGGCGGATGGCGGACGCCTTCATCCGGCTGGCGCGGACCGGCGATCCGAACGGCGGCGACCTGCCGCCCTGGCCCCGCTACGACCTGGCGCGGCGGGGGACGATGATCTTCGACCGACAGGTGCGCGTCGAGGACGATCCGCGTCGCGAGGAACGGCTGTTGTTCGCCGTCGCGCCCTACGTGAAGCCGGGGGGCTAAATTCCACCCGTCGTCATCCCCGCGAAGGCGGGGATCGATAGCCGCTGGTGGTGATGAACCTCACTGGGTTCAGCCGAATTTCTCCCCGCATCCGCGGGGTTGACGGCATTTGGGGCCGGTCACCGATCCCACGGAAACGCCAGCGTCGGCCGGTTGGCGTAGCGCGTCATCGCCAGCGCCAGCCGCGCGCCGCACCCGGGTTCCAGCCGCAGCGTGAAACTGCGCCCACCGACCGCGTGCCGCCGGCCGCCCACCGACACCGTGTCGATCCGGTGTTCGCCATAGGCGCCGCCCTGGACGATCACCGTCCTGGTCCGCGCGCCGGTGTTGACCAGCGTCACGTCGGTCGATCGATCGCCCAGAGCGGTGACCAGCGCCGCGACATCGTCCGGCACGCCTGCCCGGCGGCGATCGGCGTCAAAATAGCGCAACCGGCAATGCAGCGGCACGCCGCCCTGCGGCGGGCTGGTCGGCGACCAGGTCGGGCGGGCGATGTGCAGCCCGCCGGTCATCGTCTGGATCAGCGCCTTCGCGCTCGCCGGATTCTTGTCGATCGGCCAGTCGGCGAGGCGGGTCTGCGGCGTCGTCCGATCCGCGGCGATGTCCTCAACGCGGGCTGCGACCCGCGCGAGATCTTCCGCCAGCGCGGTTTCGGCATAGCCGGGGTTGCGCCCCTCCAGAAACGCGATCCAGGGGTGGTCGCCCGCCGCCGCGCGGTCCTCGGGCGCCTGTGTCGCGTACCAGATTTCGAATCCGTTGGTCCGATACGGCCCCGGCTTCCACCCGTACCAGCCGTCCGCGCCGTACATGGTCGGCGCCGACAGAACGCCGTCGACACGCTTCGATGCATCGTTGATCCGTGCGGTCTGGCGCCGCCACAGATCGATCAGCGCCCGATCGCCGCTGAGTACCAGGCCGCCCAGGAACGCGGTGATCGATCGCGGTACGCGGTTGCGGTTTTCGCGCTTGCCGGTCTGCGGCACGACCGGGGAGAATCCCCAGCCATAGACGCCGCCCCACCAGTCGGGCGCGGTCCGCCCGTCGGCGAGCACCTTCGATGGCAGCATGTCGCCGTTCGCGGCGGCACGTTCGGCCCAGGCGCCCAGATAGTCGAGCACCCACGTCCGGAACCGATCGCCCGCGCCCAGCGCATAGGCGTTCAGCCCCAGCGTCGTCGCCTGCAGATTGAGCGGGGAATCGCAGACGACATCCTCGTACCCGACATAATGGTCGAGCGTCTGTTGATAGCTCGTCTCGCCATGTTCCATGTGGAAGGGGCGGGGGTCGAACGGGTCGCCCGCCCAGTCGAGCGGCGTCGCCGGGCGCAGCATCGGCCCGCGGCTGCCGGTCATCATGCTGCGCATCGCGCGGGCCGCCGGATCGTAATTGGGGGCGCTCGGGTCGCGGCCGGTGAAGAAAT
>DASTEN010000431.1:0-3797 GCA_035709645.1 Sphingomonas sp. | reverse complement strand
GAACGCAAAGCCAACCGCAAACGTGCCCCACGCGAGCAGCGTCGCAAGCAATTCGTTGCCCTGGGGAAAGAAGCTGCGCTGGAGGATGCCCGACGTCGTCAGCGTGCCCCAGATGAAGAAATCATACCATTCGAAGATGGTGCCGAGCGACGACGCCGATATGACGAGGCGGATGTCCTTGGTGCTCGGCTCAGCCGTTGCGGTGTCGTCGCCCATTCCATCCCCCAATTCGTTGCGGGGAGGTTTAGCGGATCGGTGGAGGGCGGCAAGCACCCACCCAACCTTGCATCATCCCCGCGCAGGCGGGGATCAATTCTGGCTGACCATCGTGAGTCTCATCGACTTCGGCGACTATGGATCCCCGCCTTCGCGGGGATGACATCGCGATGGGATTTTATGAAAATCGCAGCGGCGAATATTGCTCCAGATCGAGGTCCGCGATCGACGCGTCCGGCGTCCGTCCCAGCAGCAGCGCCGCGGCGACCCGCGCGGCAGCGGGTGCGGTCTGGATGCCGAAGCCGCCCTGCCCGGCGCACCAGAACAAGCCGTCCACGTCGCGGTCGAAGCCATAGACCGGCAGCCGGTCGGGCGCGAAGCTGCGAAGGCCTGCCCATTTTCGTTCGACCGCGGTGATCCGCCAGTCGACAGCGTGTTCCAGCCGGTCGATCGCGATCGCGACGTCCAGTTCCTCGGGCGCGGCATCGCACGGGTCGGTCGGCGTCTCGTCGCTGGGCGACAGCCATAATTTGCCGCCGGCCTCGGGCTTGAAATAGAATTCGGTGCCGATGTGGGCGACATGGACCATGTCGTCGGGGACCGGCGGGTCGGTGCGCAGCTGCACGAGCGTCCGGCGATAGGGCTGGATGCCGAGCGGCCTGGCGCCGACCCGCGCGGCGACCGGATCGGCCCAGGCACCTGCAGCGTCGACCAGGATACCGGCCGTCACCGGCCCCGCCGCCGTCTCGATTCGCCAGTCGCCGCCATCGCGCGTCGCGCTCTTGAAGGCCGCGTTCAGCCACATTTCCCCGCCCGCGCGCTTGAAACGGCCCAGCGCCTCGCCATGCAGACCGCCGACGTCGATGTACGCGCACGTCGGCTCCAGGATGCCCAGGGTCCAGTCGTCGCGGAGGCCGGGCACATGATCGCGCGGATCGACGCGGGTCAGCTCGACCCCGCTATCCGAAAATTCGGTCAGGAACGCGTCGATCTTCGCCGCCTCGTCCGCGCGGCCGATATGCAGCGACCCGAGCGGGGACAGATAGGGCGCGATGGCCTCACCCGACGCGCTGGTCAGCGGCTGGATGTACGGGCCGCCATAGGTTTCCGACCAGAACGCCGCCGACCGTCCGGTCGAGTGATAGCCCGCGGCATCCTCACCCTCCAGAATGACGACGGATGCGTGCGGTGCGACTTCGGCCGCGAGGGACGCGCCGGCGATGCCGCCGCCGATGATGGCGATGTCGAAACGCTTGGTCATGGGCGCGTCTGTGCACGCACACGCAGGAACGCGTCAATCTCGGCCAGTGCGCGTGCCCGGACCGGATCGGCTTCCCGCAGGATCTCGTGTGCGGATTCGGCGCCGAACCGGACCACCCGCACATCGGGCAGCGTCGCCGCGACCGACAGCGCCGCGCGCGGATCGACCAGTCCGTCGGCCTCGGCGACCAGCATCAGAACCGGGGTTGCGATGCCGGCCAGCGTTGGCGACGCGTTCAGGATGCGGGTGGAGGAAAACGCCTGGGACAGCCAACGCCAGCTCGGCGGGCCGGTCAGCAGCGTCGCATCCTGCGCCTGCCACCATAGTTCGTCGGCATAGCGTGCGTCGTCCTGCGTGAGCAGCGATTGGCGCGACTTCAGCGTATGCGGGCGTTCGTTCCCCTTCCACGCCGCGCGCGCCGGGTCGCCCAGCCGGGTCATCAGGCCCGCGACCGCCTCCCCCACCCGCGCGCTGATCGGTGCGCGCAGGCCCAGCATCGGCGCAACCAACACGGCGGCGGCGGGATCGATCGCGCGATCCGCCAGCGCGCGCAGGATCAGATGGCCGCCCATCGAATGGCCCATCGCGATCCGCGGCCCGCACACCGTCGCCGACCAGTCGGTCCAAAACGCGCGCAGATCGCCGATGAAATCCGCAAAATCCGGGATATGGCCGACGTGCGGGGCCGGCGTCGTCCGCCCCGACCCGCCCTGCCCGCGCCAGTCGAACGCGGTCACGCGCCAGCCCTGGGCGTGCCAATGGGCGAAGCTTTCGAGATATTTCTCGATGAAATCGCCGCGGCCGCCCTGGAACAGGATGGCGCCGCGCGACGCGGCATCCGCCACCGGCCAGTCGAAGACGCGCAGCGGCCAGCCGTCGGGGGCCGTCCACCGGGTGATCGTCGCGCCCGCCGGGTGCCGGCGCCGGGCACCGGCCGCGTCTTGGAAATCCGCCATGGACGATGGTTACGTTTTGGAAAGCCGCGTCGTCTAGTGCTGCACGCTGATGGGGGATCATCTGTCTTTGCTTTTGCTCGCGATCCTTGGGCTTTTCCTGCTGTCGGCAGGGATCGAGGACGTGCGCATCCGCGAGATCGCCAATTGGAAGACGGCGGCGATCGCGCTGCTGGCGCCGCTATGGTGGTGGTCGCTGGGGATCGGCCTGTGGCCCGGTGCGGCCATCCAGATCGGCGTCGCAGGCGTCGTCTTCGCCCTGTTCGTCGGCGCGTTCGCGCTCGGCATGATGGGCGGCGGCGACGTGAAGCTGATCGGCGCGCTGGCGCTGTGGCTGCCGCCGTTCGCCACCCTGTCGATGCTGATCGCGATGTCGCTGGTCGGCGGCGTGCTGACGCTGGTGATGCTGATCGAGGCGAAAATGCGCCGCACCGGGCGCGCGATCGAGGTGCCGTACGGCGTCGCGATCGCCATCGCCGGACTGCTCGCGATTCGCGAACCGATAATTAACCAATTCGGCTGATGATTAACGGCGGATCAAACCGCACGACCGTGAAAGGCGCGTGACTCGAAATGGACGGACGCAAGATTATCCTGCTGGTGGGCGCGCTGCTGATCGCCGGCGTCACCGCGTTCATGGCCCGCAGCCTGATGTCGGGCGCCGCTGCCCCGACGGCCGCTGCCGGCCAGCCTGCCCCGGTCGTCATCGACGGACCGGAAGTGCTGGTCGCGACCAAGCCGTTGCCGGTCGGCACGATCATCGACGCGACGGCGCTGAAGTTTCAGCCCTGGCCGAAGGAACTGGTCGAAAACGCCTATGTCCTGAAACAGGGCACCGACCTGAAGAATGTCGTCGGCACCGTCGTGCGCTTCGCCATTCCCGCCGGTCAGCCGGTCACGCAAGGCGCGCTGGTCAAGCCGGGCGACCGCGGCTTCCTGGCCGCGGCCCTGGGCCCGGGCATGCGGGCGGTGACGGTGCCGGTATCGGCGCAGTCGTCGGTCGCGGGCTTCGTATTTCCGGGTGACCGCGTCGACCTGTTGCTGACGCAGACCGTGACCGGCGGCGGTGACGGATCGCCGCTGAAGGCCACCGAGACCATCCTGCGCAACCTGCGCGTGCTGGCGACCGACCAGAAGACCGACAAGACCACCGACGAGCAGGGCAAGACCGTGGTCAACGCCTATTCGAACGTCACGCTGGAAGTGACGCCGACGATTGCGGAGAAGATTTCGGTCGCGCAGACCGTGGGGTCGCTGTCGCTGTCGCTGCGGTCGATCGCCGATAATTCGGGCGACCTCGAAGAAGCCATCGCCGCCGGCGAGGTGAACGTGCCCGAGGGCACCGATCCGAAGGCGGAAAAGGCGAT
>DASTEN010000430.1:0-3530 GCA_035709645.1 Sphingomonas sp. | reverse complement strand
CGGCCGGCCAGACCACATTGGCGGCAACGAAGGAGTTGTCCCGATGCTAGACACTGCCACCAAATCGATCGACCGCCGCCCGTTCGAAACCTTGGGTCATGCCAATCACGGATGGCTCGATGCGCGGCACCACTTCAGCTTTGCCAACTATTACGACCCCGCCCGCATGGGGTGGGGCGCGATCCGCGTGTGGAACGACGATGCGATCGCCGCGAACAGCGGTTTCCCGCCGCACCCGCATCGCGACATGGAAATCATCACCTATGTCCGCAGCGGCGCGATCACCCACCAGGATTCGATGGGCAATAAGGGCCGCACCGGTGCCGGGGACGTTCAGGTGATGTCGGCGGGCAGCGGGGTGCGCCATTCCGAATATAATCTGGAAAGCGAGGAGACGCGGATCTTCCAGATATGGATCGAACCGCGGACGTCCGGCGGCGCGCCGTCGTGGGGCGCAAAACCTTTTCCCAAGGGCGATCGTTCGGGCAGTTTCCAGACGCTCGCCAGCGGCTTTGCCGATGAGATCGCGGCGGGCGCATTGCCGATCCGGGCGGAGGCGCGGGTGCTTGGGGCGACGCTGAAGGCGGGCGAGGCGCTGACCTACGAGCTTGGCGCCGGGCGCTACGGCTATCTGGTCCCCGCGACCGGTGCGCTCGACATCGATGGCGTGGCGGTCGCGACCCGCGATGGCGCGGCGCTGGTCGGCGGCATGACTTACACGATCACCGCCATCGACGACGCCGAAATCGTTCTGGTCGACAGCGAGTAACCCTTTTCGGTGCGCCGGGCGTTCCTCGCCCCGCAATCGCTTTTCATTCCGTCAGATCAAGGAGCACATGCCATGGCGAAGGTCCTCGTCCTCTATTATTCGTCCTACGGTCATATCGAGCAGATGGCCGATGCCATCGCCGAGGGGGCGCGCGGCGCCGGCGCCGATGTCGACATCCGCCGGGTGCGCGAAACCGCGCCCGACGAGGTGGTGAAGGGGGCGGGTTTCAAGACCGACACCGCGCATCCGGTGCTGAGCGACCCCAACGAACTCGCGAACTACGACGCGATCATCGTCGGGTCGCCGACCCGCTTCGGCCGGATGTCCAGCCAGATGGCGGCATTCTGGGATACCGCTGGTGGCCTGTGGTACAAGGGGGCGCTGAACGGCAAGGTCGGCGCGGCGTTCACCTCGACCGCCACCCAGCATGGCGGGCAGGAAACGACGCTGTTCAGCATCATCACCAACCTGCTGCATTTCGGTCTGGTCGTGGTCGGGCTCGACTATGGCTACGAAGGCCACACAGGCGTGAGCGCAGTCCACGGCACGACACCCTATGGTGCGTCGACGATCGCCGACGGCGACGGCAGCCGCCAGCCGAGCAGCGTCGATCTGGACGGTGCGCGCTATCAGGGTCGCCGCGTGGCGGAAGTGGCCGCGAAGCTCATCGGGTAAGGCGTCCCGTGCTCCCGCGCAGGCGGGAGCTGGGCGATCATCGACCCCGTGCGTGCCGACGTCCCCCGCGTGCTCCCGCGCAGGCGGGAGCCTAGGGCGGAAAGCGAAGACCGTGGTAGCCCTGGGCTCCCGCCTGCGAGGGAGCCCGGCAGTCCTCGCCGTACCCCGGCGAAGGCCGGGGCCCAGGTGTCATTAGGTCGCGAAAGCAAATCACCTCCAGCAACTGGCCCACGGCCTTCGGCGGGGTACGGAAATAGAGCGATGACCCTTCCCGCGATCTTTCTCTCCCACGGCTCGCCGATGATTCTCATCGAACCGAGCTCGGCGCATGACTTCCTCGGCACGCTCGGCACTCGCTTTTCGGGGGCCAGGGCGATCGTGGTCATTTCCGCCCACCACGACACGCATGATACCGTGGTCACCGCTAGCGCTGCGCCCGCGACGATCCACGACTTCGGCCGTGGCTTTCCGCGGGCGCTGTTCGATGCCCGCTACCCGGCGCCGGGCGACCCTGCGCTGGCCGATCGCATCGCGACACTGGTACGGGACGCCGGCATGCCCGCAACGCTCGACTCGGTTCGCGGGCTCGATCACGGCGCCTGGGTGCCGCTGATGCTTGGCTGGCCCGATGCAGACGTGCCCGTCGTCCAAGTGTCGATCAGCAGTCACCACCCGCCCGCCTGGCACCACATGATCGGTCGCGCACTCGCGCCGCTGCGCGAGGAGAGCGTGCTCGTTATCGGCTCCGGTAGCCTGACCCACAACCTCCGCGCAATTTTCGTCGAGGGGCGCGACCATGACGCTGCGGTTCCTGACTGGGTATCGCAATTCGCCGATTGGGTTCACGACCGCGCCATGGCAGGGGACGAAGCCGCGTTGCTCGACGCGGTCGATCGCGCCCCTCACGGACATCGCAATCATCCGACACCCGACCATCTGCTGCCTTTCTTCGCTGCGATGGGCGCCGGCGGCGGCGCACTCAGGGCGGAGCGACTGCACCACAGCTACACCTACGGCGTCCTGGCGATGGATGCCTACGCCTTCCACTGACGCGGTATCGGTGGCACAGGGCGGCGATGCTCGCAGACCGCATCCTGTTCCTCGATGGCGAGGCGATCGTCCTCGACAAGCCCGCCGGCCTGCCGGTCGATTCGCCGCGCGATCGCAGCCCCAGTGTCGAATCGATGCTGCACGATCTGACCTTCGGCTTCCATCGGCTGCCGCAGCCGGTGCACCGTATCGATCGCGATACCAGTGGCTGCCTGCTGCTCGCGCGCAATCCGGGCGCGATGAAGCGATTTGGCCAGGCCTTCGAAGGGGGGCAGGTCGAAAAGCATTATCTGGCGATCCTTGATGGCGTACCGGAGGGCGACGGCGGGATCATCGACCTGCCGCTGACGAAGGTCAGCACCCGCGAGAGTGGCTGGCGGATGATCGGACGCGAGGACGGCAAGTCCGCCCGGACCAACTGGTCGCTGCTGGGCGTCGAGCAGGGGCGCGCGTTCGTCGAGTTCCGCCCCGAGACGGGGCGCACCCACCAGCTTCGCGTTCACGCCGCGACCGGTCTCGGCGTGCCGATCGTCGGCGATCCGGTCTATGGCAATGGCGGGCAGGGCGGCATGATGCTGCATGCCGCCACCCTGCGTTTGCAGCGCCCCGGCAAGCCGCCGATCGAAGCCGAGGCCGACCTGCCGGCGCGCTTCGTCGACCTGGGCTTCGCGCGCTGATCCGCTGAGGCCCGGGCGGGGCCGGGGCGGGTCAGTCGAACGGTTTGCCGCGCAGCGCCTTTACCGACGACCGTTTCGACTTGCTGTCCATCCGCCGGGCCTTGGCCGCCTTGCTGGGCTTGGTCGGGCGGCGCGATTTGGGAACGATCGTCGCTTCGCGGATGAGATCGATCAACCGCGCCAGCACGTCGTCGCGGTTCATATGCTGCGATCGCGACCCTTCGCTGCGCAGCGACAGCACGCCGTCGCGGGTCATCCGGCTGCCCGCCAACACCGCCAGCCGGCGTTTGACCGCATCGGGCAGATTGGGGGATCGGCCGACGTCGAAGCGCAGGATGACTGCGCTGTCGGTCGTGTTG
>DASTEN010000429.1:0-4335 GCA_035709645.1 Sphingomonas sp. | reverse complement strand
GCGACTGGCGCCCCGAGTGGATCGGCCGTCAGCGTCTGCTTGCGTCGTCACCCTGTTCGATCGGCGGGAGTTTCGCGGCGACACGCCGCTGGCGCTCGCCTATCGCCCGCCGGCCGGGTGTCGTGGAAAATGGTCGAAGATCGTGCTGGAAGCCGATTTCGACGTTTCGACAGGGACCCAGTTCGATCGCACCGCCGACCTGACGCTAGGTGGCGTCACTCTGTTCGTCGGGACGACGATGGAGCCGGGCAAGGACTATGCGCCGCGGTGGCGGATCGAACAGGATGTGACGCGCTATGCCGATCTGTTCCGCCGCCCGGCACCCGGGGTGGCGTCGCTCGCGAACTTTCTCGATGGCGACCACGACGGTCGTCTCTTCTGGTCGGCGCGGCTGATATTCTACCCCGCCGGTCCATCCGATGGACATGTGTCACCCCCGCGGGTGCTGCCGGTGACTGGCGGCATGCGTCGCCTGGACGCAGCAGCGCCAGCGCTCTCGCAAACGCTGCGCTTCCCACGCAATATGACGGGAGTGATGCTGGACGTCTTCGCCGTCGGCCAGGCGCGCGAGGAATTCTGGTTCGATTGCAAGGCGGATGTGCCTGGCAGGCAGATCCTGCCCTGGCAGGCCCGCTGCCTCGGCCCGTATCGCGACGTCGAAGTCCGGATCGACGACGTGCCGGCCGGCGTGCGGTCGATCGGACCGATCATCTTTACCGGTGGGATCACACCGGCGCTGTGGCGGCGCGTGCCCGCACTCGATGCGATGAACATTCCTGTCGGCCGGATCGATCTGACGCCGTTCGCCGGGCGGCTGAACGACGGCCGGCCGCACGTCGTCACCCTAGCGATCCCCGGCGTCGGCGAATATTTCCGCATCGGTGCGACGCTGCTGATGACACTCGATCCGGGCAGAACGATCGTCCCGGGCGGCGTGACGCGGGTCGACCTGAAACCGGCACGCGTTGTCACGACGGCAGCGGGCGCCCCGCGGATTGGAAATGGCCGGACAGTGGAGACCCGTGCATCCCGCACCGGCGCGGTGACCGGCTATCTGGAGACGAGCCGGGGCCGGGTAGAAACGCAGGTGACGTATGACGCTGCGGCCACGGTGACGGACGTCGACCGGCCCCGACAGGCGATCAAGCGGCTCGACCTGCGACAGACCGCGGTCGTGAAGACGATCGCACGAGCTACTACCTCGGTTCGTCGATCGGACGAACAGGATCGGATGACGGTCGAATTCAACGTGTCGCCGCCACGGTACGGGGTCGAATTCGGAAACGAAGTGACATTGGCGAGCGATCGAACCGAAACGATCGACGGCGCGACGACCGGCGTTCGACGTACCCTGACGTCCTTCGCCCCGGCATCGTCGCCGTTCCTCGCCGCTCGCGAAACGCCCAATCACGTCCGACAGACGCGGGCCGAAAGCGATGGCGGGGGTTGCCGCATCATCGACGTCGCGGTCACCGACGATCAGGTCACCAACGCGACGCGGTCGCTGCGACCGAACACGGCCGCGCCGTGCGTCGCCCGGGCACCGGATGGGCTCGTCGCGACCGCGGCCGCGGGAGCGGGAGCGGGCGATGCCGGTTCGGGACCACGTTAATGCCGTCGCCACCGAACCCGCTGAAGGTACGGCGGCGATCATAGTTCAGTCCCGCTATCTTTTTGGTGACCGTGACGCCATATGGTTACATATGCATGCGTGTCGTCGTGACGAGCATGTCCGGAACAGGCCCTGCCGATGCAGCCTATGCTAGACGTCGATCTTATCGAGTTTCTTAGCGATACCTGTCTGATCGCCTTGGTCGACAAGAATTTTGAACACCTCGACGATGACCAGCGGGCGAAAATCGTCGAAGAAATGCGATCGCGACAACTGCCAATGCCCGCGCTGGTCTCGCGGGCCGATCGATCGGAACCATGTAACCGATAATCTGTTCAGTTACTCGTCGAATATGCGTCGGCACCTGCCGCCTGACGATCGGTCGCCCGTTGTGCGCATCATCGTCGGACCGGCTGCTGCCGCCGCGGGAAACGGGAGTATCGCAGATGGATTTGTCCCCGGTAGATTACGGTAAGGGTGCGGCGCTGGTTACTGGCGCTACATCCGGCATCGGCAAGCAGATCGCCCTGGAACTGGTGCGACGCGGGGTTGCGAAGATCGTGATCGTGGCCAGAGACCAGGAAAAGCTCGATCGGACGGCGACCGAATTGCGCGGGCTCAATCCCGATCTGGACGTGCATCCGATCGCTATCGATCTGCGAGAGCATGATTCCGCCGCGGCGATCCGCGCGTCGGTCGATGAAAAGGGGTGGCCGGTCGAGATCCTGGTCAACAACGCCGGCTTCGGACGCAAATACACTTTTGCCAAGGACCCCGACCACGATCCGTCGCTCGGCATCGTCGATGTCATGGTCCGCGCGGTCGTCGCGATGTCGCTGGAATTTCTACCCGACATGGTCGAGCGCCGTCGCGGGGGCATCCTGAATATCGGGTCGACAGCCGCGTTCAGTTCGGTGCCCTGGACCGCAACCTATGCGGCCAGCAAGGCATTTGTCGTCTCCTTCTCGCAAGCGGTGCGGGAGGAAAACCGGGATACCGGCGTCCGCGTCGCGTGTATCTTGCCCGGCATCACGCAGACCAACCTCGACGGCCAGGGGCATGGCGAGCGCCGGGGGATCATCGATCTGGTCGGGATTGACGATCCGGCCGATGTCGCCAAGGGCGCGGTCGACGTATTCGAAGCGAACGAGCCTGCCAGCGTTTTCGGCTGGAACAACAAGCTTTTCCGTCTGGCACAGGAATATCTGCCAAGCGCCTGGAACACGCATCGTATTCGCAAATCGCGGGGTTTGCCCACCGAATCCGACGAAGCGGCTGCCGCCTCGGCGGCATGACCCGGGCGGTTGCGGGCACGCGCGTCAGTTATTCGCTATTTATGCCGAGCTGCTTTCGCAAACTGGTGTCGAACCGGCGTCGGGGTGCGAAGCGGCGCAGGAGGCTGAGCGTGCGCCCTCGGCCGGCCGCATAGCGCAGTGCCGGCGACCTTGCAGTCGCCGCGGCTACGATCGTTCCGGCCACCACCGCCGGATCGTCGCCGCTTCGCGCCATTCCGGCCACCATTTCCTCGATCTGGGTCCGGGTGCCGTCATAGCATCGCAGGGGCGTGTCGGCGTAGAGCAGGTTGGTGTCGAACGACGTCCGCGTGTTCGCCGGTTCGATCGCGATGGCGCGAATGCCGAACGGACGGATTTCGTGGTCAAGAGACTCGGTATAGCCTTCGACCGCATGCTTCGTGGCGGCATAGATCGCCATATAGGGAGCGGGCATCAATCCGAAGACCGAACTGATGTTCAGGATGCGGCCACTCAGCGCCTCGCGCATGATCGGCAGGACGGCGTGCGTCATCCGGACCATGCCGAAGAAATTGACCTCGAAAACCCGGCGTGATTGTTCGATCGAGGTTTCCTCCGCCGCCCCCGCCAACCCGACGCCCGCATTGTTGACCAGCAGATCGATCCGGCCTGCGCGGGTCCGGACGAAATCGACTGCGCTTTGGACCGATGCGTCGTCGGTGACGTCGCACAGGACCATCGTGACGCCCGGCGGTGCGGGGCTGTCATCCTTGCGACATGTGCCGACGACGTCGTAGCCCGCCTGGACGAGGGCTGTTGCGGTGGCCGCACCGATGCCGGTGGCGGCGCCGGTGATCAGGGCGACGGGTTTGCTGGACGAAGGATGCATGCGATCGACTCCGGTGGAGTTTGAAGCGGCAGGGGGGCGGTGTCGCGGGGCAGTCCTGTCACGACCGCGGTTGGAGGATGAGCAGCGTCGACGTGGCGGTCGCGCAGAGTTTGCCCTGGCCGTCGAACAGGCTGGCTTCCGAAAACGCGGCGCGACGTCCGATCGACACGAGCTTGCCGACCGCGCGGACGGTCCCGCTGCGCGCCGTCAGGGGTGCGATGAACTGCACCTTGAGTTCGAGTGTCGTGTAGCCGCACCCGGGCTCCAGCGCGGTATGGACTGCGATCCCGCACGCGCTGTCGAGCATCGATGCGAAATAGCCGCCATGGACCGACCCCATCGGGTTGAACGTGCTGTCGTCGGGCACCCCTTCGAATATCGCGTGCCCATAATCGGCCTCGATCAGCGATACGCCGAGCTTGACGCCGAATGGTGGCTGGCGCCCGGCGGCGAGCATGGCGCGAACCTGCTCCAGCCCCGACATCTGGTTACGGCGTTCGTCCGTCATTCCCGTTCCTCCTTCTGCAAGCGCTCCGCGGGTGTGGCGTCGTCGGGGCTGCGCGCGATCCTGCTCTCGGCCA
>DASTEN010000428.1:0-2134 GCA_035709645.1 Sphingomonas sp. | reverse complement strand
TGCAGGTCGAGGCGGCGGCGATCCCCGAACAGACCATCGTCGAGGCGCATCTGGACGTATCGCGCAGCGACCATTTCGCGCGCGTTCCGGCGCAGGACATGATCGGCGAGCGCATCTGGCTGCGGGTCGTCGGACGGATGGCGGTCGATTACCGTGCGACCGTGCGGGTCGAACGCCTGCTGGCAGACATTGCCAGCCTGCCCGCCGTCCCGTTTCACCAGCTGCCGGGCGAGACGGTGCAATATCTGATGGCGTCGCGCTATTGCCCGTCGGACCTGTTCGAGGATTTCGTGACGTCGGAATTCGACGACCTGACCGGCGGTACGAAGATCGCCGCGATGCGGGACTGGATCGAAGAGAAATTCACCTACAGCCCCGGCGTCAGCACATCGACGACGACCGCGCTGGAAAGCTTCGTCCAGCGCCAGGGCGTCTGCCGCGACTATGCCCATGTCCTGATCACGCTCGCGCGGGCAGCGGGCATTCCGGCGCGCATCGCCAGCGTCTATGCGCTGGGCGTCGATCCGCAGGATTTCCACGCCGTCGCCGAGGTGTTCCTGGGCGGTGCCTGGCACCTGGTCGACCCGACCGGCATGGCGGTGGCCGCCGAAATGGCAAAGATCGGCGTCGGCCGCGATGCCGCCGACGTATCGTTCCTGACCAGCTATGGCGCCGCGACCTTCTGCGAGCAGCAGGTACAGGTCTGGCCCGCCTGACCGCTGCCGCCGCGCGCCGGCCACCCCCTGGCGCACCGCGCCTTAAATCCGGGCTCCAGCTTTCAACCAAGCGGGCGATTTCAGCCCGCGACATTCGAGACCCCGCGCCAAAGCCCCCCTGCCCCCGCGCAGGCGGGGGCCCAGGGGTACACACGACTTCTACGTTTGTATTGCCTGGCTCTGCGCGGGAATACCGGGTGTCGCTAGTGCAGCGACAAGGGCCTACCGGACCCGCCCATCCGCTGTCGAAACGGCAACTCGGACGGCGAACGGGGCGACGTTGCCGTCGCCCCGGCCGGGTCAGGCTGCGAACAATTCCGGCTCCAGCGCCATGACCGCGTCCGCGCCGCCTTCGATCTTGCGACGCAGTGCGCCGGCATCCGGCAGGATCCGTTCGGCATAGAAGCGGGCGGTGACCAACTTGGCCTCGAGGAACTTGGCATCGCCCTCGCCCGCCGACAGCATCCGCGATGCGGCCTCGGCCATGCGCAGCCACATCAGCCCGACCGACACCAGGCCCATCAGCGTCATATAGCTGTAGGCGCCCGCGCCGACCGCATTGGGATTCTGCATGCCGTTGGCCATGAACCACATCGTTGCGGCCTGCAGCTCTCCCAGCGCCTTTTCCAGACGCGTGGCGAAATCGGCGGTCTTCTCGTTACCCTTGGCCGCGGCGCATTCCTGCGCGACCAGCTTGAAGAACGCCTGAACCGCACGGCCACCGTTCTGCGCCAGCTTTCGGCCGACCAGGTCCATCGCCTGCACCCCGTTGGTGCCTTCGTAGATCTGGGCGATGCGGGCGTCGCGGACGTACTGTTCCATGCCCCATTCGACGATGTAGCCATGGCCGCCATAGACCTGCTGCGCATTCGTCGCGATCTCATAGCCCCAGTCGGTGCCGACACCCTTGATGACCGGGGTCAGCAGCCCGATCAGATCGGCCGCCATCTGGCGCTCGGCATCGTCCTCGGCCTTGTGCTCCAGATCGACCTGCAACCCGCCCCACAGGCAGAGTGCGCGCAAGCCCTCGACCTTAGCCTTGGCATCCATCAGGTTGCGGCGGACGTCGGGGTGGACGAACAGCGTGTCGGCCTTTTCGCCGGGTTCGGCGGGCCCCGTCAGCGCGCGGCCCTGACGGCGGTCCTTGGCGTATTGAACGGCGTTCTGGAACGCGACCTCGGCCAGGCCCAGGCCCTGCAGGCCGACGCCCAGGCGCGCGGCGTTCATCATGATGAACATGGCGGCCAGGCCCTTCATCTCCTCGCCGACCAGCCAGCCCTTGGCGCCGTCATAGTTCATGACGCAGGTCGCGTTGCCGTGGATGCCCATCTTGTGCTCGATCGAACCGCAGCTGACGGCGTTGCGTTCGCCCAGCGACCCGTCGTCGTTGACCATCACCTTGGGCACCACGAACAGCG
>DASTEN010000427.1:0-3084 GCA_035709645.1 Sphingomonas sp. | reverse complement strand
GCGGGTGAAATTGGTGGAGGCTTTGGCCGATCCGCGACCCCCGATCCCGATGGACCAAGCCTTCCGGATGCTTGATGAGGCGAAGGCGGCACGGCGCCGCGCGTGGGGATCGAGTTTTCCACCACCGCAGTCAGCGATCTCAGGATCATAGGCGCGTATATCGAAGAGCGCTCAGGCCCGGAACGTGCGGATGCTTACGAAACACGTATCCGCGCCAAGATCGCAACTCTGCTGAATTTTCCGAATCGCGGCACGGATAGAAACAGGGTTGAACAGGGGTATCGGTCGATCACATTCGAGGGGCGCCCCGTCATCCTCTACCACGTCGGTCGCGATGTCGTGACGATCGCTCGCGTGGTTGCAGGAAAGCGCGACCTATCCGATGTCGCCCTCTGACATCACCTCCGCCATCAAATCCTTGCGGCTTAGCTTTCCGATCATCGTCTTGGGCAGGGCCAGGCGGATCACCACTTCATCGACCCGCTCGTGCTTGCCCAGTTGCGGGTTCAGCCACGCCATCAGCGCGGCCCCATCGACCGGATCGGCATCCTCCAGCAGCGTCACATAGGCGCGGGGGACTTCGCCGCGATAGGGGTCGGGCAGGCCGATCACCAACGCTTCCTTGACCGCCGGATGATGGTGCAGAATCGCCTCGATCTGGCTTGGGAAGACCTTGAAGCCGCCGACCGCGATCATGTCCTTCAGCCGGTCGACGATGCGGATGAAGCCGCCGTCGTCGATCTGGCCGACGTCGCCCGTGCGCAGCCAGCGCGTTCCCGCAGCATCGGTCACGAACACTTCGGCATCGGCCTCCGGGCGTTGCCAATAGCCCTTCATGATCTGCGGCCCTGCCACGACGATCTCGCCGGGTTCGCCCGGTGGCGGCGGGCGGCTGGGGTCTTCCTTGTCGACCAGCGCCACGCGCGTGCCCGCGATCGGCTGGCCGATCGTTCCGGGCTTTTGCGGGCCCGCATAGGGATTGCACGATACCACGCCCGACGTCTCCGACAGGCCATAGCCTTCGATCACCGTCGCGCCGGTGTCGCCTTCAAACCGCACCTTCAATTCCGCCGACAAGGGCGCACCGCCCGAAATGCAATAGCGCAGGCACGAGAAGTCGGTCCCGGCGTGTTTGGGATGGTCGAGCAGCGCCTGGTACATCGTCGGTACGCCCGGCATTGCCGTCGGCCGCGTACGATCGATCGCGTCGAGCACTTGCCCGGCCTCGAACCGGGGCAGCATCACGATCTCGCCGCCGGTGACGACCGTGCGGTTAAGCACGCAGGTGTTGGCAAAGACGTGGAAGAACGGCAGCACGCCCATCACCCGGTCCACACCCTGGGGATGCGGGTCGAGATCGGCGACCTGTCGTGCGTTGGCCGACAGATTGGCGTGCGTCAGCATCGCGCCCTTAGGCACGCCGGTCGTCCCGCCGGTGTACTGGATCAGCGCGACGTCGGACAGCGGATCGAGCGTCGGCGTCGCGCAGGCGCCCTCGTTCGCGATCAGTTCCGAAAACGCAGAGATGCGGGGATCGTCCGGCCGGCTGGCGACTTCGCCGCGACGGAACAGGCGGTAGAGGACCGACTTCGTCGGCGGCAGGGCGCCTGCGATCGATCCGACGATCAGCCGTTCCAGCCCGCTCTTGTTCAGGACCTTGAGTGCGGTCGGGAGCAGCGCGGTAGCGGACAGCGTGAACAGCGCGCGGGTGCCGGAATCAGCGACTTGGTGCGCCAGTTCGTCGACCGTGTAAAGCGGCGAGAAATTGACGACCGTCGCCCCCAGTTTCAGGATGCCGTAGTAGGCCGCGACATAATGGGGCACGTTGGGCAGGAACAACCCGATACGGTCGCCAGGGCCATAGCCAAGCTTCGCCAGGCCGCAGGCGACCCGGTTCGCGCCGTCCAGCGTCTCGCGGTAGCTGTATTTACGGCCCAGGAAATCGAGCAGCGGGGCGCCGGGATGACGCTCGGCACTCGCCTCGAACAGGGTGACCATCGATTCGGGCGGATAGGGACGATCCCAGGCGCCCGGATGGTGATAGGCGGTCCGCCAGAGGCTCTCAGGATCGTTCATTGACACGAGTGTAAGTTACGCCCGCGCCGAGTGCAACTCAGTCGAGCAGCAACAGTGCGGCATGCAGCGTGACGCGACCGACGTCGGCGATCGTGTCGATCCGCGTCGGCGCCAGGCCGGCCAGGTCGATCGTCGGCGCGTCGATCTGGACATGCGGGCGTGACGGCGTACCACCGGCGCCGGCGATGACGACCAGCAGGGCCAGAACGGCGACTTCGGCGCGGCGTTTCCACATGGCTACGATGATACGCCGTCATCGCCCGACGTTCAAGCGGCGACGGACAGGGCCGGGGCGATGCGGGCACGGTCGCGGCCAGCCTTCTTCGCATCGAACAGGGCGCGGTCGGCGATGCGGTACAGGGCCTTCCACTCGACCTCGGTCGCCAGTGCCCCGGTGCAGCAGCCGATGCTGGCGGTGACCCGCAAATCGAACGGCATCCGCGCCTCGCGTAGCGCGTCAAGCAGTGCCTCGGGCTCCAGACGGCTGTCGCCCGGCACGATGATGCCGAATTCCTCGCCGCCCAGCCGCGCGACCAGCCCCTCGCCCGGGACGACGGCGTGAAGCGTGCGGGCGAAGACACGCAGCACGTCGTCGCCGCCGTCATGTCCCAGCGTGTCGTTGACCAGTTTGAAATGATCGATGTCGATCAGCAGCAGCTTTGCGCGACCGGCCCGCCCGATCGCGCGATCCAGAAAGGCGCGTCGATTGAGCAGCCCGGTCAGCGGATCGGTGTCGGCCTGCGCGCGGGCGCGCAGTTCGGCCGCCATCGCGGCATCGCGTTCGCGGCTGAGCGCCTGGACGCGATAGGCGATCGCCAGACTGGACGCGAGCGCTTCGAACGCCATCGACAGGATGGTCGAATTGTCGAGCCAGAAGCTGGTCGGCAGCACGTGCAGAGCGCTCAGCAGCCGCGCGAATGTCGAAGCCAGCGGCAATGCCCATGCGATCGCGAAGAGCAGCAGGTAGCGACTGCCCCGCCGCCAGCCGCGCCACAGGATCGGCCCGGC
>DASTEN010000426.1:0-7984 GCA_035709645.1 Sphingomonas sp. | reverse complement strand
CGGTCGACGCGGCCCTCGACCGCGGTCTGGGCGGTCGCGACGCCGCCCGTCAGCATCAGCGCGGCGACACTCGCCATCATCAACGTACGCATGTCACACCCCCCGGTGCAAATTTACCCAAAGCATCGGTATCGCAGAACTGCGCGTCGTCCGCCAGCCACACCACGCGCGCGCCGTCTTACAGACCGCTCGCATTACCCGGCGCGCCAGTGTCGGCGGCCGGGGTCGGCGCCGGCGCGGCTGTCGGCGCGGTGGCGGTCGGGCGCGTGACCGGACGCGCAGCAGCGCGCGGTGTTCCCGTCCCCGCCGTCGCAGCGGGTGCCGCCGCGCCCGGTGCGGTTGCGGCACCGCTGCCGCGCGCCAGCAGATCGGCAGGCGCCAGCGAGACGTCCTTGATCGCGACGCGGCCGGTGCCCAGCGGCGCGACCGGCTTGCCGCCGACGGTGATCGCCAGCTTGTCGGGACGGCCGACGTTGATCTGCGCGCCCTGCGTTCCGGCGGGGATGTCGTAGCGCTCGCCGGGCGCCAGCGTCTTCATCAACAGCGTTTTATCGGCGCCATCGTAGATGCGAACCCAGACCTCGTCGGTCGCGGTCACCGTAACCTGATCGTTCGCCGCGGGTGTCGGCGCGGGGGCGACCGTCTGCGGCACCGGCACCGCGACCTCGGCCGCGGTCTGCGCCGCCGTCTCAGTCGCGCCACCGCCGCGGAACAGGTCGGTGCCGTACCACAGCCCGACGCCGACGATCAGCAGCACCGCGACGATCAGCCCGCCCCACACCAGCCCGCTGGGCGGCGTGCGCGACGGTTCGTCGACCTCGTACACCGGGCGGCTCTGCACCTTACGATCCCAGGTGCGATCGAGTTCGCCGCGAACGTCGGCCGCCAGCGCGACTTCATCGACACCGACCGCCCGGGCATAGGCGCGGGCGAACCCCATCGCATAGGTCTGCGACGGGAGGTTGTCGTAGGTGCCGGCCTCGATCGATTCCAGGTGCCGCTGGGGGATCCGGGTCCGCGCGGCGACGTCCACCAGCGACAGCCCCTGCGCCTCGCGCGCCGCGCGCAGGCGTTCGCCCGGACGCTTGGGGGGTTCGATCGGTTCGCGCGAACCGGGGTCGGCGTCGGTCATGGTTACTCCCGCTTCTTGGGCCCGGATGTTCACTGCTTATCGGGAACTGTCAACGATCGCCCGCCGCAAAAACGGCCGGTTGCGGACGACAGGTCAGTCGAGTTCGACACCCCGTTCGGTCGCCCAGGCTGCCAGCGTCGCGCGCATGTCGGCTGGCGGGCGGGCCAGCCAATCGCCCATCTGCGCGACGATCGCGCTGCGATCCAGGCTGCGGATCATCGCCTTGATCGGCCCGACGGCCGCCGGCGTGATCGACAGCCGGTCGATGCCCAACCCCAGCAGCGCCAGCGCCTCCAGCGGGCGCCCGCCCATTTCGCCGCAGACCGCGACCGGCACGTTCGCTGCGTGCGCCTCACGCGTCACGCGGCCCAGGAACCGCAGGATCGCCGGGCTCAGCCAATCGTAGCGCACCGCCAGCTTCGGGTGCGCGCGGTCGGCAGCGAACAGGAATTGCGTCAGGTCGTTGGTGCCGATCGACAGGAAATCGAGTTTGGGCAGCAACAGGTCGAGCACTTCGGCCAGCGCCGGCACCTCCAGCATCGCGCCGTAGCGGATCTGGGTCGGCAGCTTCTTGCCGCGCTCCGCCAGCCAGGTCCTCTGCGCTTCGAAGATGGCGCGGGCCTGATCGAATTCCCAAGGCTCGCTCACCATCGGGAACATGACACTCAGCGTCCGCCCCGCGCCCGCCTCGATCAGCGCGCGGGCCTGCGCCTTCATCAGCCCTTCGCGCTCGAGCGCGAGCCTGAGCGCGCGCCAGCCCATCGCCGGATTTTCCTCCTCCCCCTCCTCGTCATGGTCGAGGTAGGGGAGCGCCTTGTCGCCGCCGATGTCGACCGTGCGAAAGACGACTGGCCGGTCGCCGGCGGCATCCAGCACGTCGCGGTACAACCGCTGCTGCCGCTCGCGCGCGGGCATCGTGGCGCTGACCAGGAACTGGAATTCGGTGCGGAACAGCCCGATGCCGTCGGCGCCGGTCAGCTCCAGCGCCGCCACGTCGTCGCGCAGGCCCGCATTGACCATCACGGTCACGCGGTGGCCGTCGGTGGTTTCCGGCGCGACGCCCTTCAGCGCGGCAAAGGCGGCGCGGCGCTTCTGGCTGAGCGTCAGCTTGGCCTCGAACGCCTCCTCCATCGCCGGCGTGGGCCGGACGAACAGCGTCTCGCTGCCGACGTCGAGCAGCAGCTTGTCGCCTTCCGCCACCAGTCGCTTGATGTCCTTTGCGCGGCCCAGCACCGGCACACCCATCGCGCGCGCGACGATGATGACGTGCGCGGTCAGCGACCCTTCCTCCAGCACCACGCCCTTCAGCCGGCGACGATCATATTCGAGCAGTTCGGCGGGCCCCAGGTTCTTGGCGATCAGGATCGCGTCTTCGCGCAGGCCCAGCTGCGCGGCGGTGCCCAGGCGCCCGGACACGATCCGGATCAGCCGGTTCGACAGATCCTCCAGGTCGTGCATGCGGTCGCGCAGCAGCGGGTCGTCGATCTGGCGCATCCGCATACGGGTGCGCTGCTGCACGCGCTCGATCGCGGCCTCCGCGGTCAGGCCGCTGTCAATCGCCTCGTTGATCCGCCGCGACCAGCCTTCGTCGTAGGCGAACATCTTGTACATCTCGAGCACCTCGTCGTGCTCGCCGCCGACGCCGAACTCGGCCTGCTGCTGCATCCGCTCGATCTGGTCGCGCATCTTGTCGAACGCGGTGTACACGCGGCGCCGTTCCGCCTCGGTATCCTCGGCGACGGTGTGTTCGATGACGATGCGCGGCTGGTGATAGACGGCGACGCCCGCGCCCATTCCGTCGACCAGCTTGAAGCCCTGGATGCGCGCGGTCGCGGTCGACTGGATACGGGTGGTGGCGGCGGAGGATTCGTCGATCAGGTCGGCATTGGCGATCAGCTCGCTCAGCACCATCGCGACGGTCTGCAACGCCTCGATCTCGACGTCCGCATAGCGGCGCGGCTCGACGTGCTGGACCGCGAGCACGCCGACCGACCGTTCGCGGCGGATGATCGGCACGCCTGCGAAGCTGTGGAACCGGTCCTCCCCCGTCTCGGGCCGATAGGCGAAGTCGGGGTGCGACGCCGCTTCGTCCAGGTTCAGCGTTTCGACATTCTGCGCGATCGTGCCGACCAGCCCCTCGCCCAGCGCCAGCGTGGTGACGTGGACCGCGCTTTCCTCCAGGCCGTGCGTCGCGAACAGCTCCAGCACGCCTTCACGCAGCAGGTAGATCGAACAGACCTCGCTATCGAGCGATTCCGCGATGATGTCGGCGACGTGATTGAGCTTCGCCTGCGCCGACGTCCGCGCCGCCATCACGTCGTGCAGGCGGACCAGGATTTCGCGGGCGGAGGCAGCGGCGGATAACGGCATCCCCGCTTCGCTAACAGATCGGGCGGGCGCGTGCGAGTATGCTTGGGTTCAGCGTGACGCTACGGCAATCGCGGCGCGGCGGGTCAGCGGATCGGCGGTCATGACGGTCATGTCATAGGCCAGCCGCGGTGCCGCCTGCCCCGCCTGCCCCGCCTGCCATGCCGCCAGATCGGCGCGATAGGCGGCATAGCGCTGAAAGAAATTGGTGAACGGCGCATCGAGCACCGGCAGCCCCAGTGTGGCGAGGCGCTGGAGTTCGGTCGCCGGCGTCGTCGCCGCCTCGGTCGCGATCTGGGTGGCGGCCGCACAGAACGCGTCCTGCACCGGCGGCAGCGCGAAATAATTGTAGAGCTTCGTCATCCGCCCATCGAACGCGGCCTGCCCCCCGGCCGCGGCCATCGCGCCGTCATGCGCCTTTGCCAAGACCTTTGCATTCGCGCGCACGAAGCCGTTGTACGCATCGACCAGCGCCTGATCGTTGCACCGCAGCGCCGCGACGTTCAACGCCGCGCGCAGATGCCAGAGCTGCGACGCCTCGCCCAAGGCGCGGTTGGGGGTATCGAAGCTGCCATCGGCCAGTTGCGGGGGCAGCGTGATATTCGCGGCCGATCCACCGGGCGGCAGCGGCTTTGCCACCTGTACGGTCGCCACGACCGGCGGCGGCGGCACGGGCGCAAGCGCGACCGGCTCCCCTTTGCGGGCACATCCACCGACAACGACGGCCATAACCGCCACGCAAACCCTGATACCCATCACCGACGCCCTTCTCGCGCCCCCATGCCCGATACGTTAGGCGCGAGATGGTGAAGATCGGGTTATCGGGACGACATCCGCCGATAGTCTGACAGCAGTTTCACACGCGGGTATGTATCGACTGCCTTGCGATGAAACTTACCGTCACAAGTGACCAGATCGGCATCGAGATCGTCGGCCATCGCCAGATACAGGCAATCCTGTATGGGGTGCGACAAGGCGATCGATATCCGCGCGGCTTCTCGGACGATGTCGCGTGACGGACGACGCAGATCGACCGCTGCCAAACCAAAATCGCCAAACCACCACGAAAGCAGGCGTTCCGAATCGTCATCAGCGATGTTCGCCATCCGGGCGATGCGGGTCACCGCGCCGGCGACTTCGACGAGGATCAGATCAGGCGCGCACAGTTCGCTTTGAAACGCTTTCAAGAAATGCAGAGCCTCTGCCGACTGATCCTCCCACAGGATCCATTTGGCGGCCAGGCTCGCATCGACAACGATCATCCTTCGTCGCGCATCTGCCGGATCACGTCCGTCGAATTCGGAACCGAACCATATTTGCCGCGCATCCGGGAATGGAAATCCAGCATGTCATCGATACCGACAGGAGCAGGTCCTGGATCGCTGATCGCCAGACGCACCTCTGACTCAAGCGAGCGGTGATTGGCTTTCGCGCGCGCCTTCCATCGATCGTATACGGCGTCGTCGACATTACGGATCGTGATCGTTGCCATGCCATCAAGCTAGCAATCTGCTAGCAGAATGCAAGCATCACCCCGCCCGGGCCTCCAGCGCCTGGGCGGCCTCCGCCATCAGCGCGCCCAGGATGTCGGCGAGCGGCTCTTCCCTCGTCACCATGCCGACCGACTGGCCCGCCATCAGGCTGCCATGCTCGACATCGCCGTCGATCACCGCGCGGCGGAGTGCGCCCGCCCAGTAATGTTCGATCTGCAACTGCGCCTCGGCCATCGCGACCCTGCCCTCGTCGAGCATCTGGGCGACTTCGCGCTGCTTGGCGGTAAAGGCCTCGCCCCCGGCGTTCTTCAGCGCGCGCACCGGGATGACCGGCAGCCGCGGGTCGATCTGGACGCTGGCCACCGCGTCGCGGGCCGAGGCGCGGATGAACGCCTTCTTGAAGTTCGCATGCGCGATGCTTTCGGTCGCACAGACGAACCGCGTGCCGAGCTGGACGCCCGCCGCACCCATGTCGAGATAGCCCGCAATCGCCTCACCCCGCCCGATCCCGCCGGCGACGAAGACCGGCAATTGTTCGGCCAGCTCGGGCAGCATTTCCTGCGCCAGCACGCTGGTAGAGACGGGGCCGATGTGGCCGCCGGCCTCCATCCCCTCGATCACCAGCGCATCGACGCCCGATCGCACCAGCTTCTTGGCGAGACTGAGCGCGGGCGCGAAGCAGATCACCCTGGCCCCGGTCGACTTGATCGCCTCCAGCGAGCCCTTGGGCGGCAGCCCGCCCGCCAGCACGACATGGGTGACGCCGTGGCGCCCGCAGACCTCGATCAGGTCGAACAGCTGCGGGTGCATGGTGATCAGGTTCACGCCGAACGGCTTCGACGTCAGCGCCTTCGTGCCTGCGATCTCGGCATCGAGCAGCGCGGGCGTCATCGCCCCGCATGCGATGAGGCCAAAGCCGCCCGCATTCGACATCGCGGCGACGAGGTTGCGCTCGCTGACCCACGACATCGCGCCGCACATCACGGCGACCTCGCTGCCCAGAAATTCGCACCCGCGCGCCATGCGGCGTGCCAGCCGCTCTTGTCCGATCGTCATGGGATTCGCCTAGCCCGGTGTGGCCCGGGCGACAACACCCCTGCCCGTGGACGGGCGACAACACCCCGTGCTCCCGCGCAGGCGGGAGCCCAGAGCCAACCAGCGATGTCCCCGGCGACCGTGGGCTCCCGCCTGCGCGGGAGCACGGGATGGCTTGTGTCGACCGAAGCGCGCGATAAGGGCACGGCGATGACCGACCCCGCCCCCCTCAAACGCGTGCTCGGCGTGCGCAGTATCGCCGCAGGATCGTTCAACGGCATCGTCGGGGTCGGCATCTTCGGCCTGCCCGCGCTGATCGCCGGGGTGCTCGGCCCCGCCGCGATCCTCGCCTACATCGTCTGCATCGTGCTGATTGCACTGGTCGGGCTGTGCCTGGCCGAAGCAGGCAGCCGCGTGTCGGAGGCCGGCGGCCTCTATGCCTATGCCCGCGCCGCCTATGGTCCGGTCGTCTCGGGCGTCGCCGGCGTCCTGCTGCTGATCGCCAACGCCGCCGCATCGAGCGCCGCGCTCGCCCGCCTGCTGGTGGACACGCTGGCGCAAGTCTGGCGCCCCGCCGGAACACCGCTTGTCGCCACGCTGATCCTCGGTGGCCTCTATGCGGCGCTTGCCATCATCAACATCCGCGGCGTGCGCGAAGGCGCCGGCGCGACGCGGGTCTTCGCGATCCTCAAGCTCGTCCCCCTCGTCATCCTGATCGCGGTCGGGGCGACGATGATCCGCCCGGTCAACCTCCACTGGACGGCCTGGCCGGCGCCCGAGACGATCGGCCACGCCTCGGTCCTCCTCATCTTCGCCTTCGTCGGCGTCGAAACGGGGCTGGGCACCGGCGGCGAGGCGCGCGATCCGGCACGGACGATCCCGCGCGCGATTCTGCTCGCGCTCGCGACCGTCGCGGCGCTCTACATCGGACTGCAGGTCGTGGCCCAAGGCGTGCTCGGCCCCGCGCTCGCCACCTCGTCGACCCCGCTGGTCGCGGTCGCCGTCGCGATCTTCGGCGCCCCCGCCGCCGGCGCGATGGTTGCGCTGACCCTCGTGTCGGGCACCGGCTATCTCGTCGCCGACATGCTCTCCAGCCCGCGCACCGCCTTCACGCTGGCGGGCGCCGGGCAACTGCCGCGCGCGCTGACGCGGGTCCACCCGCGCTACGCCACCCCCAGCGTCGCGATCCTCGCCTACAGCACGCTCGCGTTCCTGCTGGCGGCGTCGGGCAGCTTCAAGCAACTCGTGCTGCTGATCAGCTCGGGCACGCTGATCCTCTACCTGATCTGCTGTCTGGGCGTGCTTCGCCTGCGCAAACGCGGCGTCGCGATGGCCGGCGAGCCGTTCCGCGCCCCCGGCGGCTCGCTGGTCCCCCTCGCCGCGGCGGCCCTGATCGTCGCATTGCTGTCGACCCTCGCCTGGGCCGAAACCGCCGCCGCGCTCGGGCTGGTCGCGGTATCCGCGGCGCTCTACGCGCTGATCGACCGCCGCCGGCAGCGCGGCTGATGCGCCAGGCGAGCCACGAACTGGTCGTGCCGACGCCCGGCCGAGGCCTGCACGAGATCACGCGAGACGTCGTCGGCTGGGTCGCGGGCACCGGCATCACTGCCGGCCTGCTAACCCTGTTCGTCCGCCACACCAGCTGCTCGCTGCTAGTGCAGGAAAACGCCGCCCCGGCTGCCCGCCGCGATCTGGAGCGCTACTTCGCCAAGCTCGCCCCCGAATCGCGCGCCTACGAACACGACGACGAAGGCCCCGACGACATGCCCGCCCACCTGCGCGCCGCGCTGACCGCGGTCAGCCTGTCGATCCCGGTGGTCGGGGGGCGTCCGGTGCTCGGGACGTGGCAGGGGGTGTATCTGTTCGAGCACCGGACGGCGCCGCATCGGCGGCGGGTTGCGCTACATGTGATGGGGGCGTGAGATGTCCGCATATTGAGGAAAGCGGACGTTCGATA
>DASTEN010000425.1:0-3031 GCA_035709645.1 Sphingomonas sp. | reverse complement strand
AAGGCGATCGTCGAGGATCTGTCGGGCTGGCGATACGAACAGCTGTGGGGTAAGAACCCCGTCGCCAGCGGGACGCATTGATGATGGACCGGCGCGCGTTCCTCGGCACCACTTCGGTCGCCGCCCTCCTCCCCGCCCCCGGCATCGCGCTCGCCGCCGTAAAGCGCGACTGGGACCTGCCGATGCCGGCGCCACGCGACGGGCTCGACACGCCCTATGAGCCGGAGGAGCCCGGCCGGCTGCGGCTCGACAGCGGCTGGCGTTTCCACCTGGGCGACATCCCGATGCCCGTCATCACCGGGCACGAGCCGAGCTACGAGAACGCCAAGGCCGGGGCGGCGCACGGCGCGGCGGCTATCAGCTTCGACGACAGCGACTGGCGCGAGGTCGAGCTGCCGCACGACTGGGCGATCGAGGCGCCGGTCGATCCCCAGGCGAACGTCGCGCAGGGCTATCGCCGCCGCGGGATCGGCTGGTATCGCCGCACGATCCGGCTCGACCCCGCCTTGCAGGGCAAATTCCTGGAGATCGATTTCGGCGCGATCGCGACGCACGCGACGATCTGGATCAACGGCACGATCGTCGACCGCAACTGGAGCGGGTACAACGGCATCCGTGTCGACCTGACCCCGTTCGCGCGCTTCGGCGACCAGCTGAACACCATCGCGATCCGCGTCGATGCCGACCAGATGGAAGGCTGGTGGTACGAAGGTGCCGGCATGTACCGCCACGTCTGGCTGGCGGTGCGCGAGCCGGTGCATATCGTCACCGACGGGGTGCACTGCGATCCGGTGCGTACGGCGGACGCCAGCTGGAGCGTGCCGGTATCGGTCGACTTCACGACGATCGGCGAGGCGGAGGCGCTCGTCGACATGAGCGTCGAATTGCTTGGGCCGGACGGTCGCAGCATCGTCGGCAAGGCGGTGAACCACTGCAAGGCGACGCCGCTGGTCGTCTCGACCGAGCGGCTGACGCTGCCGGTCGCCGATCCGACGCTCTGGTCGCCCGGCAGCCCGACGCTCTATACCTTGGTCGTCCGGTTGGGACAGGACACGCGCCGCATCAAGATCGGCTTCCGCTGGTTCCGCTTCGACAGCCGCACCGGCTTCGAGCTCAACGGCCGGCCGCTGAAGATCAAGGGCACCTGCAACCACCAGGATCATGCCGGCGTCGGCACCGCCATTCCAGATGCGCTCTGGGACTGGCGCGTGCGGCGGCTGAAGGCGATGGGGTCGAACGCGATCCGCATGTCGCACAATGCGCCACCGACCGAACTGCTCGACGCCTGCGATCGCCATGGCCTGCTGGTCATGGACGAGAACCGCCAGTTCAACCCCAGCCCCGATTACATGGAACAGCTGACCTGGATGGTGCGGCGCGACCGCAATCGCCCGTCCGTCTTCATGTGGTCGGTGTTCAACGAAGAACCGATGCAGGGCAGCGTCCAGGGCTATGAGATGGTCCGCCGGATGGCGGCGGCGGTGAAGGCGCTCGACACCAGCCGCCCGGTGACGGCGGCGATGAACGGCGGCATGTTCGAGCCATCGAACGTCAGCAAGGCGGTCGACGTCGTCGGCTTCAACTATCAGATCGCGCAATACGACAAATATCATGCCGCCTTCCCGGACAAGCCGCTGACCAGTTCGGAGGATACCAGCGCGTTCCAGATCCGTGGCGAATGGGCCGACGACAAGGCGCGGAACATCCTGTCGAGCTATGACGATCACGGGGCACCCTGGGGTGCGACGCACGGCGATGGCTGGCGCGCGATCGCGACGCGGCCGTTTCTGGCGGGCGGATTCGTGTGGACCGGGTTCGACTATCACGGCGAGCCGACACCGTTCGAATGGCCGACGACGTCCAGCCTGTTCGGCATCATGGACCTGTGCGGCTTCCCCAAGCTCGCCTTCCACCAGCACCGCGCGCAATGGGTCGACGATGCGCCCGTGCTGGCGCTGCAACCGCATTGGACATGGCCGGGCAAGGAGGGGCAGCCGATCCGCGTCGTCGCGCTGACGAACGCCGATCGCGTCGTGCTGACGCTGAACGGCCGCAAGGTCGCAGAGGCTGCGGTCGACCGGTTGAAGATGCCCGAGTTCCAGGTCCCCTACGCGCCGGGCCGGCTGGAAGCGATCGCCTATCGCGGCGGGCGAGAGATTGCGCGGACGGCGATCGAGACGGCGGGGCCTGCGGTGGCGCTGCGGATGACGCCCGATCGGCGCGCGATGGTCGGCAATGGCGAGGATGCGCAGCCCGTAACCGTCGATGCGATCGATAAGCAGGGGCGGCACGTTCCGACTGCCAATCTGCCGGCACGCTTTGCGATCGATGGCGGCGAGATCATCGGTCTGGGCAACGGCAACCCGAACGATCACGACCCCGAAAAGGGCGACGCGCGACGGCTGTTCAACGGGCTCGCCCAAATCATCGTCCGCGCCGACGCGGGTCGCGGCCGGACCGTTCTGCGCGCAACCGCGCCGGGGCTGAAGCCCGCCACGCTGACGCTCGACCGCATTGCCGCCATGCCCCGCGCGTCGGTCGCGGTCACGCGACCCGAGATGCTGCTGTCGGTCTGGCGCCGCCTGCCGTTCCAGGCGGAGCGGCCGAGCGAAATCGCGCCACCGGTGACCGAGGATCGCTTTGCCCTGTCGGTCGGCCGCCCCGGTCGGCTGGAGGGACCGAGCGCTGCCGGGCCGTGGAACGCCTATTACCTGATTTTCACCCCGCAAGCGCGGGTGCGGGCGAAGGGCGGGCGGATCGTCTTCACCGAGATCCGTGGGCGCGCGGAGCTGTGGCTGGACGGGAAGAAGGTCGCCGAGAAGACCGATCCCGCGCCCGCGCCGTTGACCGCGGCGATCCCGGCAGGTCCGGGCGAGCGGACGCTGGCGCTGATCGTACGGGCGGAACCGGGGAAGCCGTCGGGGATGGGCAAGCTGGCGGTGGTGCGGGAGAGCTGAAAATCCTCCCCTGCAAAGGGAGGTGGCAGGCCGCAGGCCTGACGGAGGGGTGTCGCGCTCTCGATAACGGGACA
>DASTEN010000424.1:0-3205 GCA_035709645.1 Sphingomonas sp. | reverse complement strand
CGCGTGCGCCTACCGTGCCTTCGGGCGTCTGCGGTCGCGGTTGCTGCGCCTGCCCGCCTTGACCGCCGCCGCCCTGGCCGCGACCGCCGCCGAAACCACCGAAACCGCCCCGCGCGGGCGCCGCGGGTCCGATGCGGCGCGAGAAATTGAAGCCGTAGCGCAGCTGTTCCTGGTCCGACCGCAGGAAATTGACCGGACGGCTGTCGACCCGGATCAGCTGACCGTTGGCGTCGCGCAGGAACCGGTCGGGGAACGCCGCCTCCAGCGCGGCGGTCGGCGTTGACAGGTTCTGGATCGGGTTGATCGTCCGCCGGCGCGTATATTCGGCGCTGAAATTCAGTTCGACCGACGAGAAGGGACGGGCGTTGAATGTGATGTTCGTCGACCGATTTTCAGGCGATCGCAACAGCGGATTGCCGCCGGTCAGCAGGGTCACGTCGACGCTGGTGCCACGAACGAAGTCGAAAACGCGCGCGTTGGGCGTGACGACGATGGGATCGCCGGTCTGGTTGATCGTCGGCGCATTCTCGTCGCGGTTGACGGTCGCCAGAAGGAAGATCTTGCCAGGCAGCGGCGACCAGTTGACCCCATAGCCATAGGTCGACAGCCATCCGAAATCGGACGTCTGGTTAAATTCGTAGCTGCCGTTCAGCGACAGGTTGCCGATCGCGGACAAGACGCCGCGGCCGCGGTTGGCGATCGGCAGATCGATCCGGGCGAGGCCGCGACCGACGTTACGGTTCTGGCTGCCGGTCGCGGTTACGCCGCTCCGGATGGTCAGCGTTTCCGTGTCGTTGTGGGTCAGACCGGTCGTGACGTTCAACCGAGCATCGCCCGCCGGCAGCGTCGCGACCGGGCCGTTGACCTGATATTCGACGCTCGCGGTGTTCGTCAGCGACCGCGCATAGTCGCGGCGATACGGCCCCAGCAGGTCGGGCGAGAAGATCGCGAAGAGATTGAGCGTCGGGTCGTTCGCCGCGATCCGGCTGGAAATCGGCGTCAGGTCGAAGCTGTTGTCGGTCAGCGTGCTGGAGAACCGGCGATTGTAGCTGCCGTTCACCGACCAGCGCCACCGTCCGACGTCGCCGTTCAGGGCGCCGTTGAATTCCAGGTTCGTCGTCTCGCGGTTCTGCTCGCGCGCGCCGCCCTCTGCCAGATAGCGGTTCAGGACGACGGGGCTGGCGAACGGCGAATAGGGATTGCCCGCCGGAACCGTCAGGCTGGTCGTCGCCAGGCCCAGCGCGCTGTCGTTCTTCGTCCAGTCGAAACCGGTCGACAGCGATCCGGTGATGGTGTCGCTGATCGGCTGCGCATAGGACAGGCTGGTTTCCAGCTTCTGCGACGCGGCGCTGGCGGTACGATAGCCGCCGAAGGTGCTGGGATTGACCCCGCCCAGGAACGATCCCAGCGTCGGTCGTCCGTTCAGCCCGGCCGGAACGCCCGCGACCGTGACCGTCTGCCCGGCCAGGGCGCTCAGCGCCGGATCGATCTGGGTCAGCCCGGTGCCGGGCGTCAGATTGCCGTCGATCGCATAGGGGCGGGTCGGCGTCGTCGTCGGCACGATGTCGCGGTCCGCTTCGTACACCGGGGTCTGGCCGGTGTATTTCGCCGACACGTTGATCCGCTTTTCGCGCATGATGCGCAGCAGGCTGACCTCGTCCTCCGTCGTAAAGCGGTCGCCTTGTGTCGCGCCGCCGCCCTGCACCTCGGCGGTCACCGCGTTGAAGCGGCGGCGCAGGACGAAGTTCACGACCCGCTGTTCGGCGCGGTAGCCCAGTTGCTGCGCGGCCTCCGGCGGCAGGATGTCGACGCGCTCGATCGCTTCGGGCGGATAGTTGCCGATCTCGCGAAAGCCCGAGATGCGGCGCCCGTTCAGCAGGACCACTGGCATCCCGCCTTCGGTGCCGCGGCCGCTGCCCAGCTGGGGGGCGAGTTCGTTCAGCAGGTCGCTGATCGAACTGACGCCATAGGCGCGGACATCGGCTGGACGCAGCACCTGTTCGGCCGGGATGTCGCCCGGCACGCTGCCGCGTTCGCGCTGGCCGACCACGGTGACTTCGGTCGCGACCTCGGCATCCTCCTCGGACTCTGCGACGGGCTCTGCGACGGGCGCCGCCTGCGGCGTGGCGGGCGCGGTTTGCGTCGGCGCGACCGGTGGCGCCGCTTCGGACGGCGACGCCGCCTGCACGGGGGCAGGCACCGGCGCGGGCACCGGTGTCACCGGCGTGGTCTGGGCGAAGGCCGGATACGTCGCGGTCGCGAGCAGTACGGCGGCGAGGGACGGGGTCTTGGCGCGCATCGGGTCTCATCAGTTCGTGTCGGTGGCCGCCCGGGGGCGGCGACTGGGGATCGCAAACGGCGCTAACGGCCATTTGTCGCAGAATGTTGGCGGCTCGGCGAAATTTTGTCTGATTTTTACGCGAACGCCGCGCCGGTCTCGCTCGCGCCGATCCAGAAGGCGGTCGACCCCTCGCGATCCGGCTCGGCACGGAAGCGGATGCCCCACCCGCGCACCGTTTCGATCGGGTCGGCGGCGCCGACGTCGGCGAACTTGCGACGGATGCGGTGGATCAGCACGTCGCGGCTGTCGGGGCAACTGCCCGCGTCGGCCAGCACCGCGGTGGTCACGTCCCACGTCAACCGGCTGCGGCGCATCAGCGTGGCAAGCAACGCCGCCTCCACCCGCGACAGCGCGATCCGCTCGCCGTTCCAGCGGAAGTCGATGGGGTCGAGGGTCATCGTCACCGCGCCGCGCTTCACCAGCGGGCGGCGCGTCATGTCGGGCTGCTGGGCGGCGAACGGGGCGTGGTCGACGAACATGCTGCCCGATTAACGACCGGTAACGATCGGCGCAGGGTTCATGTCGCCAAGCGACCGAAACCGGCAATAGAATGCGCGGCGCATCGATCCTCTTCTGCGCGGGCTGCACCATTCGCCCTGCCAACCGCACCATTGGTGCTTGGCAGGGGGGCGCGGTTCGCTCTAGCACCGCAGCGATGCCGCCGACCGCCTCCCACCCCTCCAGCGATCGTTTCACGCGGCGGGTGTCGGCGGTGACGATCCTGCTGTTCTGGCTGGCGCAATTTTCGTTGCTGACCGTCCAGCGCTGGGTGTTCGGTGCCGCGGACGACGCGCGGTTCCATGCGACACGGCTGATCGTGACCGGGGTCGGCATCGTGCTGTCCTTTGCGATCCTCGCCTGTCA
>DASTEN010000423.1:0-11621 GCA_035709645.1 Sphingomonas sp. | reverse complement strand
TGGGGGCGTTCCGAACCTCGTGCACCGCGCTCGTCCGCCGCACCGATGTCTCCGGGTTGACCCGCGGCGCGGATTGGCAGCCGGCGTGCGACGCCGCGCGCCAGGCGTCCGACGGGGATGCGCGCGCCTTCTTCGCCCGCTGGTTCGAAAGCGTCCAGATCGCCGACGGCAAGGCGTTCGCCACCGGCTATTACGAACCCGAGATCGCCGGCGCGCGGACCCGCGGCGGGCCTTACCAGACGCCGATCTACGCCAGGCCGAAGGATCTCGTCGAAGTCGATCTGAGCCTGTTTTCCGACGATCTGAAGGGCAAGCGCATTCGCGGGCGGGTCGATGGGCAGAAGTTCGTGCCCTATTACGACCGCACGCAGATCGAGGAAGGGGCGCTGGCCGGCCGCGGGCTGGAAATCGCCTATGCCGCCGACCCGGTCGAATTCTTCTTCCTGCAAATCCAGGGGTCGGGGCGGTTGCGTCTGCCCGATGGCGGCGTGATGCGGATCGGCTACGACAGCCAGAACGGGCGCGAGTATACCGGCATCGGCGCACGGATGCGCCAGCGTGGGCTGCTGACGCCGGGGCAGGCATCGATGCAGGGGCTGATGGGCTGGATCCGCAGCAACGGCCAGGCTGGTACCGATCTGATGCGCGAGAACAAGAGCTTCGTGTTCTTCCGCGAACTGACCGGGCCAGGGCCCTTGGGCGCGATGGGCGTGCCGGTCGTCGGCGGGGCGAGCGTCGCCGCCGACCCGAAGTTCATTCCGCTGGGCGCGCCCGTTTTCCTGTCGATGGACCGCGCGGATGCCAATGGTCTGTGGATTGCGCAGGACACCGGCGGCGCGATCAAGGGCGCAAACCGCGTCGATACCTTCTGGGGGGCGGGCGATGCGGCGCGGGCGACCGCGGGCGGCATGGCGGCGCGCGGCACCGCGTTCCTGCTGCTGCCCGTCGGTACGCTGACGCGGCTGGAAGGGGGGATGCCACGTGTCGAACCGGCGCCTCTCCCCTGACGAGGCGGCGCTCTGGCGCAAGGTGATGTCGGGTGTGCGTCCGCTGGCCGGGCGCGCGCCGTTAACGCTGAGTCCGCCCGCGGGACCTGCGCCCGCTCCGGCGCGGATGACGCATCCGCAACAGGTGCGTGCCCCGGCGGCGTCGCCGGCCGTCGCGGTGCGCAAGGCCGCACCCCGGCCGATCGATGCCGCGACGCTGGACGCGTCCTGGGACCGTCGCCTGTCGCGTGGGCTGGTATCGCCGGATCGTTCGGTCGACCTTCACGGGCTGGGGCTGCAGGGTGCCTATTCCCTGCTGGATCAGACGCTTGAGCGTGCGATCGCGGCCGGGGAGCGGGTCGTGCTGCTGGTGACCGGCAAGCCGCCCCCGCGCGGATCCGAACGCCCTCATGCGCGGGGTGCGATCCGTGCGGCGGTCGGCGACTGGCTGGCGGCATCGCGGCACGGCGACCGTATCGCGGCGGTGCGCGGCGCACATCCGCGACATGGCGGAAATGGCGCAATTTACATCGTTCTGCGGCGTCCGCGGTAAAACTTCTTAACCTTCCTCGTTGATAGATGCTCCATTCGGAACGGTCGGTGCCGTGTCCGCCTGGGGAAACGCGCACGTCCACGATGGCCAGTTCGTCGCTCATGACTCGCGCGTTCGTCTTCGCGATATGCGCCGGTGCGATGGCATTCGCGCTGACGCTGGTCGCGCCCGGACACCGCCTGCTCGAGCCAGCGGAGATCGGCCATGCCGCGATCGCCGCGGTGATCTGCGGGGTGCTGTGCTGGGTATGCGTCTATCGCAGCCTGACGACGAGTGCCGCCACGCTGGACGCCGCGATCGCGCGGCTGGTGGATGCGGCGAAGGGCGATCTGGAGGGGGAGGTGCCGGGCTCCGTCATCCGCAACGCGCCGCCGCTTGCCGACGCGATGGCCGACCTGTTCCACCGGCTGCACGCGCATATCGACGGCGTCCAGCGGCTGGCGCTGTACGATCCGGTCACCGGCCTGCCCAACCGCATCCATTTCCGCCGCACCGTCGAACGTCAGCTGACCGAACTGCCCGCCGATGCCCATGCGGCGATGTTCTTCATCGACCTCGATCGCTTCAAGCGGGTCAACGACACGCTGGGCCATGCGATCGGCGATCACCTGTTGTCGATGGTCGGCAACCGGCTGCGCGCGGTCGTCGAACGGTTCGCGCCGCGATCGGATGCGATGCGTCCGCTGATCGGGCGGCTGTCGGGCGATGAATTCACGATCTTCTTTCCCGAACTCGCCCGGCCCGGCGATGCCGACCGCATCGCGCGCGGCGTGCTGTTCGCGCTTGGCGAGCCGTTCGACCTGGCCAATCAGGATGTCGAGATCGGCGCGTCGATCGGCATCGCGCTGCGGCCCGAACACGGCGAGACGATGACCGACCTGATGCGCGCGGCCGACACCGCGATGTATCACGCCAAGGGTAGCGGACGGGGCCGGGCGGAGCATTTTTCCGAACGGTTGGCCCGCGACCTGATCGATCGTGCGCAACTGGAAGCCGACCTGCGCGACGCATTGGATCGCGAACAGTTCGCGCTGGTCTTCCAACCGCAGCTCGACCTTGACGACCGCCGCGTCGTCGCCGCCGAGGCGCTGTTGCGGTGGCACCACCCATCGGGCGAGGAACGCCTGCCCGGAACCTTCCTGCGACGGGCCGAGGAAAGCGGGCTGATCGTCGAGATCGGCGAATGGGTCATCCAATCGGTGGCGGCGACGATCCGGCGCTGGGGCGCGATCGGCGTCGATCACCGTCTGGCGGTGAACGTCAGCCAGCGTGAGCTGGACCATGCCGATTTCTTCCGTCGCCTGCGCGGCGCGATGCGCGCAGCGGGCGCGCCGGCCACGCTTCTGGAACTCGAAATTACCGAGACGATGGCGATGCATTGTTCCGAAGAGGCGATCGATGCCATCGCGGCGCTGCGGGCGGACGGCGCGACGATCGCGATCGACGATTTCGGCACGGGCTATTCGAACCTGACGCGGCTGCGGACCTTGCCGATCGACCGCGTGAAACTGGACCGCAGCGTGATCGCGACGGTCACCGAAAGCCAGGAGGCGCTGGCCGTCGTTCAGTCGCTGGTCGGGCTGATCCACGGCCTGGGGCTGGAAGCGGTCGCCGAGGGGGTGGAGCGCCAGGATCAGGCGGAGGTGCTGCGGATCATCGGCTGCGACGTCATTCAGGGTTATGCGGTCGCCGAACCGATGCCGGAAGCTGCGTTCCTGACATGGTCGCAGGCCGAGGGCGACCGGTTGCGCTTGCGGGCTTAGAGCGAAACCGCTCAAAGGCAGGGCAGGAAGACGTCACCTCTACGACCGTCATTCCCGCCTACGCGGGGTTGACGTCGGTGGGTCAGCGAAGTGCCGCTGCGATGAATCGTCGATACACCCGTTCCAGCGCCCGCAGGTCGTCGACCGCGACGGCTTCGTCCAGCTTGTGCATCGTGGCGTTCAACAGGCCGAATTCGACCGTCGGACACAGCCGCGACAGGAACCGCGCGTCGCTTGTCCCGCCCGTCGTCGACAATTCGGGATCGATCCCCAGTTCGTCGCGGATCGCCCCGGCGATCAGCGTCGACAGGGTGCCGGGCTGCGTCAGGAACGCCTCGCCCGATACGACGGCGCGACAGGTCGCGCCGGGCGCGTGATCGTTGACGATGTCGGCGACCCGGTCGGCCAGGCCCTGGCCGGTATGCAGGTCGTTGAACCGGATGCTGATTCGCGCCCGCGCTGCGGCGGGGATGACGTTGGTCGCAGGATTGCCGACGTCGATGTCGGTGATCTCGATGTTCGACGGTTGAAACCAGGCGGTGCCGTCGTCGAGCACCACGGCATCGATCGCCGCCAGCGCGGCGACCAGCCGCGGGCACGGATTGTCGGCGAGGTGCGGGTAGGCGACATGGCCCTGTCGCCCCGGCACGTCGATCCAGATGTTGACCGACCCGCGCCGCCCGATCTTGATCGTGTCGCCCAGCCGCACCGACGATGTCGGTTCGCCGACCAGGCACAGGTCGGGCGTCACGCCGCGCGCGGCCATGCGGTCGATCAGCGCGCGGGTGCCGTGGACGGCAGGCCCTTCCTCGTCGCCGGTGATGATCAGGCTGACGGTGCCCTGCGCGGGCAGGTCGGTGCACGCGGCGATGAAGGCGGCGACCGCGCCCTTCATGTCGACCGCGCCGCGCCCGTACAGCAGGTCGCCGCGCACCGCGCCGACGAAGGGATCCCCGGTCCACCCCGCCCCCGGCGGCACGACGTCGACATGCCCGGCAAAGGCGACGTGCGGTCCGCGACCGGTCCGTATCGCCAGCAGGTTTTCGACCGGCCCGTCCGGCGCGTCGCCTGCAACGAACCGATCGACATCGAACCCCAGCGGTACCAGCGCCGCCTCCAGCACGTCGAACACCGCGCCGCGCGCCGGGGTGACGCTCTCGCAATCGATCAGTGCCTTGGCGAGGGAGACGACGTCGGGACGGACGACCACGGCTATTGCGCCGCCTGTTCGAACTTCTCGATCACCCAATCCTCTTCCTGCGCGGCGGCGATCCAGTCCTGCAGGAAGGGGTGTTGCAGCACCGCGTTCATATAGGCCGGCGCGAAGCGCGCGACGGGCAGCGAATAGGTGATGATGCGGGTGACGACGGGCGCGAACATGATGTCGGCCGCGCCGAAATCGCCGAACAGGAACTGGCCGTCGCCGCCCCAGCGCGCCCGCGCCTGCGCCCACAGCTCCATGATGCGTTGCAGGTCGGCGATCACGTCGTCGTCGGGCTGCCGCGGCGCATAGACCTGGCGGATGTTCATGCTGTGCTTGCGGCGCAGGGCGGAAAAGCCCGAATGCATTTCCGCCGCCATCGACCGCGCCATGGCGCGCGCGGCGGGGTCGGTCGGCCAGAACCTGTCGCCGCCGCTCGCCTCGTTCAGATATTCGATGATCGCGAGACTATCCCACACCACGCAGTCGCCGTCCCACAGGATCGGCACCTTGCCCGATGACGGCGCGAATTCATCGCCCTGCCGCCGCTTTTCCCAGGCTTGGTCGTACAGCGGCACGACCATTTCCTCGAACGGCAAGCCGGACTGTTTGCACGCGAGCCAGCCGCGCAGCGACCATGACGAATAGGCCTTGTTGCCGATGATGAGCTTGAGCATGGCCGGCAGGGGTAGGGGCGGGCCCGACGACTGTCCAGACGGATGCGGTTGGTGGGTGCGGGCGCGGTCGCTCGTTGCAGTCGGGTTTCCCCGTGGCCCGCATCGGATACAGTCACGCCATCCACGTCGCTGACTTATCCGGGGAATTTCATGCGTATCGCTCTACTGCCGCTCGCGTTCCTGATGTCGACCAGCGCGATCGCGCAGACCGATACCGGCTATCACCGCGCGCCCGATGCCATCGCCAAGATCCTGGAGGCGGCGCCGACGCCGGCGGTGTCGCTCAGCCCCGATCGCCGGACGATGGCGATTCTGGGTCGGGAGAACCTGCCGACCATCGCCAATCTGTCCCGCCCGATCCTGCGGCTGGCCGGCTATCGCATCGATCCGCGCACCAACGGCCCGGCGGAGGTCCGCAACCAGTGGCTGAACGCGCTGTCGTTCAAGGACGTAGAGACAGGCCGCGAGGTCACGGTCGCGCTGCCCGCCGGTACGCGCTTCACCAGCGCAGGCTGGTCGCCGGACGGGTCGAAGATGGCGATCGTGGTCGGCGAGGACGACGGCCTGGCGCTCTGGATCGTCGATCGGACCGGCACGGCGAAGCCGATCGCGCGCGGCGTCAATGCGGCGTTCGGCGGCGCGGTGGAATGGATGCCCGACAGCAGCGCGCTGATCGTGCGTCAGGTCGTCGCCAATCGTGGGCCGGCACCGACGGTATCGACCACGCCGACCGGTCCGGTGATCCAGGAAAGCCTGGGCCGTCGCGCGGCGACCCGCACCTATCAGGACGTCCTGACCAACGCCGACGATGAAAAGCTGTTCGATCACTATTTCGCCGGCCAGCTGGTGCGGATCGACGCCGCAAGCGGCGCTGTGACGCCGATCGGGCAGCCGGGCATGATCCGCAGCTTCAGCGTCTCGCCCGACGGCCGCTACCTGCTGACCCAGCGGCTGAAGCGGCCCTATTCCTACCTGCTCCCGGCCGGCTTCTTCCCCGTGGAGATCGCGGTGACGACGATCGATGGTCAGCCGGTCAGGACGCTGGTCGACCGCCCGCTCGCCGATGACCTGCCGGTCGATTTCGATGCGGTGGTGAAGGGGCCGCGCGAACCCGAATGGCGCGCCGATGCGCCCGCGACGCTGGTTTGGGCCGAAGCGCTCGATGGCGGCGATCCCAAGGCAAAGGTGCCGCATCACGACAGGCTGGTGATGCAGGCGGCGCCCTTTACCGCCGAGCCGGTCGAACTAGCACGCACGACCGCGCGCTTCGGCGAGATCTATTGGGGCAATGACGGTTTCGCCATGGTCACCGATCGCGAATGGAAGACGCGGACCGAGCACCGGATGGCGGTGGCGCCCGCACAACCGGGCACCACCCGGATGCTGCTGACCCGCAACTACCAGGATCAGTACGGCGACCCCGGCATGCCGATGCTGAAGCGCAATGCGGCGGGCAAATCCGTCATGCGCTTCACACCGGACGGAAAGGCCGTCTTCGTCAGCGGCGAAGGCGCGACCAAGCCCGGCGCGTTCCCCTTCCTGGCGACGCTGCCGATCGACGGCAGCGCGCAGACCCGCCTGTGGACCGCCAAGCCGCCCTATTACGAAGACGTCGTTGCGATGCTCGACGATAGCGGCTCGCGCATCCTGACCCGGCGCGAGAGTGCGGTGCTGGCCCCCAATTACGTCATCCGCACAGTGAAGGGGGGCAAGGCCCGGCAGGTCACGAACTTCGCCGACCCCGCGCCGTCGCTGGCGGGCGTCAAGCAACAGACGATCACCTATGCGCGCGCGGACGGCGTGCCGCTGTCGGGCACGCTCTACACGCCCGCCGGCTATGATGCGAAGCGTGACGGCCCGCTGCCGACGCTGCTGTGGGCCTATCCCTCCGAATTCACCGATGCGGCGGTCGCGGGGCAGACGGTCGATCAGGGCAACCGCTTCACGCGGCCCCGCGGGATCAGCCACCTGTTCCTGCTGACCCAGGGCTATGCCGTGCTCGACGACCCCGCCATGCCGATCATCGGCGTCAACGGCGCGGAAGCCAACGACACCTACATCAAGCAGCTTCGCGAGGATGCCGAAGCCGCGGTCGACGCGGTCGTCAAGATGGGCGTCGGCGACCGCGACCGGATGGCGGTGGGCGGCCACAGCTACGGCGCGTTCATGACCGCCAACCTGCTCGCCCACACCGACCTGTTCCGCGCCGGCATCGCGCGGTCGGGCGCGTACAACCGCACGCTCACTCCGTTCGGCTTCCAGGCGGAGCAGCGCACATACTGGCAGGCGACGCCGACCTATACCGAGATGAGCCCCTTCACCTACGCCAACAAGATCAAGGAGCCGATCCTGCTGATCCACGGCGCCGCGGACGACAATTCGGGGACGTTCCCCGTCCAATCGGACCGGATGTATGCGGCGCTGAAGGGCAATGGCGCGACGGTACGCTACGTGTCGCTGCCCAACGAACCGCACGGCTATCGCGCGCTCGAGTCGACCAACGAGACGCTGTGGCAGATGACCGACTGGCTCGATCGCTATGTGAAGCCGAAGAAGGCGGCGGCCATCGCGGCGGCGAAGTGAGGGGGACTTGCCACCGTCATTCTCGTGAAAGCGAGAATGACGGTGGTGGTGCAACTCACACCGCCCTCGTCACCCGGCAAAGGCCGGGGTCCGCCGTGCCGCTGGGGGAAAGACTCGAACCGCTATCGAGTCCGGCGCGGCCTGGTGGACCCCGGCCTGCGCCGGGGTGACGGGGGGCGGATGGCGCCCCGTACGACCCCATCCGTTCGCCCTGAGCGTGTCGAAGGGCCGTACTGCGATACGCCTGCTATACCCAAGCGGCACGAAGACCCGTGCTTCGACACGCTCGGCACGAACGGAGGAGGGGCGCCTCCTCCTCAGACGCCGATCAGCCGATCGCTTCCAGCACGGCCGCCCGCAATTCCGCGACACCCATGCCCTTCTCGCTCGATGTCGGAATGATGTCGGGATGCGCGGCCGGGCGCTTACGCGCTTCGTCCGCGGTCATGGCGGTGACGTCGGCCAGCGCGGTCGCCTTGATCTTGTCGGCCTTGGTCAGCACGACGCGGTAGCTGACGGCGGCGGCGTCGAGCATGTCCATGATCTCGCGATCCACCGGCTTGATGCCGTGGCGGCTGTCGATCAGCACCAGCGCGCGCTTGAGAACGGTGCGCCCGCGTAAGTAGTCGTTCACCAGGAACCGCCATTTCTTGACGAGGTCCTTGGGCGCCTCGGCAAAGCCGTAGCCGGGCATGTCGACCAGCCGGAACTTCAGCGGTTCGCCGACGTCGAAGAAATTCAGCTCCTGCGTCCGCCCCGGCGTGTTCGAGGTGCGGGCGAGCGCATTGCGGTTGGTGAGCGCGTTTATCAGCGACGACTTGCCGACGTTCGACCGGCCGGCGAACGCGACTTCCGGTGCGTCCATCGGCGGCAGATGCTGCAATGCCGGGGCCGACTTCAGGAACGCGATCGGCCCGGCGAAGGTCTTGCGCGCAGCCTCGACCAGGTCCGGATCGAAGCCTTCCGCCGCGGGGGTGGGGACGTCGGTCACTTCGCCGGAGCCGCTTTCAGGCCTGGATGTCGCGAATACAGCCACTGCTGCTGCGCGATCGTCAGCAGGTTCGACGTGATCCAGTAGACCTGCAGGCCCACCGCGAACGGCGCCATAACGAACATCAGCACCCACGGCATCAGGCTGAACACCTGCTTCTGCATTTCGTCCATCGGCTGCGGGTTCAGACGGAACTGCGCCCACATCGAGATGCCGAGCAGGATCGGGATGACGCCGATCGCGATGAAATGCGGCGGCGTGAAGTTCAGCAGCCCGAACAGGTTGACCGGGGTCAGCGGGTCCGGCGCCGACAGATCCTTGATCCACAGTACGAACGGCTGGTGCCGCATTTCGATCGTCAGCATCAGCACCTTGTACAGCGCATAGAAGATCGGGATCTGAATGAGCGTCGGCAGGCAGCCGGCCAGCGGATTGACCTTTTCCTGCTTGTACAGCGCCATCATTTCCTGCTGCAGGCGCGGCTTGTCGTCCTTGTAGCGTTCCTGGAGCACCTTCAGCTTGGGCTGCAACGCGCGCATGCCGGCCATCGAGGCGAACTGGCGCTGGGCGACCGGGAACATGATTCCGCGGACGGTCAGCGTCAGCAGGATGATCGCGACGCCGAAGTTGCCGATCATGCGAAACAGCCAGTCGAGATATTTGAAGATCGGCTTCTCGATCACCTCGAACCAGCCCCAGTCGATCGCCTTGCCGAAGTGCGGGATGGCCAGCGTATCCTCGTAGCGGTCGAGCAGGTTCACTTCCTTGGCGCCTGCGAAGAAGCGGCCGGTGGTGATCATCGCGGCGCCCGGTGCGACCGATTTGGGCGCGGCGGTATAGTCGGCCTGGTAGGTCTTGTTGGCGCCCGCACGGAACTGCGCGGTCACGTCCGCGCCCTGATCGGGGATCGCGGCGGTCAACCAGTATTTGTCGACGAATCCGAACCAGCCGCCCTTGGTCGTGAAGGTCTGGGGCCCTTCATCGACGGTCGAGAAGTTGATGTCGTAATCCGCCTTGCCGTTGTGCGCCGCCATCGGGCCGGTGTGGTTGGTCCAGCTGTCCGCGTCCTTCGACACGCCGACGCGCGTGACATAGCTGTACGGCGCGACCGAGATCGGTGTGCCGCCGGCGTTCGCCACCGTCTGACGGACGGTGAACATGTAATTCTGGTCGACCGACAGTTCGATCGCGAAGCGCTGGCCGGTCGCGTTCGCCGCGGTCAGCGTGATCGGGCGGTTGGGGCTGAGCATCTGGCCCGATGCCTGCCACACGGCATCTGCAGCCGGCGGGGCGAAGCCGCCCGCACCGCGCCAGCCGAACCCGGCGAAATAGGCGTCGGTCGTGCCCGCCGGTGACAGCAGGCGGATCGGCGGGGAATTCTTCGCGATCGTTTCGTCGTATTTGGTCAGGATCAGGTCGTCGATCCGCGCGCCCTTCAGGTTGATCGAGCCTTTGAGCGTCGGCGTATCGATCGCCACGCGCGGCGTTTCGGCCAGCACGACGGCGCGGTCGCGAATCGCGGCGGGCGAATCGGCGGCGGGGTCGGCCGCCGGATTGGGCAGCGGCTTGGTCTTGCCGCCCTCGATCTTGGTCACCGGCGGGTTGGCGGCGGGGAAAAAGGTGCGCGTGATGACCGGCCAGCCGAACAGGATCAGCGCCGCCAGGACTGCGAACAGCACGAAATTCTTGTTGTCGTTGCTCAACTTCTTTCCCCGACGGACTCTTTACGGGACCGGATCATGGCCATGTCCGCCCCATGGATGGCACCGCGCGATACGTTTCGCCGCCAGCCAGCTGCCTTTTGCCGCGCCATAGCGGCGAAGCGCCTCGATTGCATAGGCCGAACATGACGGGCTGTAGCGGCACGAGGCGGGCAGCAGCAGCGAAGGCCCGAGCTGCCAACCGCGGGCCAAAGCCATGAGGAGGCGCGCGATCATCGTGTCGAGCCGCCGCCCGACCCATCGACCGTCATCCCCGCGAAGGCGGGGATCGATAGCCGCTGAAGCAGGTGAGACTCACGTCGTTCAGCCAGAATGGATTCCCGCCTTCGCGAGAATGACGATCGAGAGGTGAAGGGGGAAGCGGCCAAAGTCACCGGGGCGTCGCCTTGCGAATCGCCTTCACCAGATCCGCGCGCAGGTCGTCCCACGACCGCTCGATCCCTGCGCCACCGCGCCCGATCAGGATATGATCGGCGCCCGCGATCCCCTCGCTTGCCAGGATTTCGCGTGCCAGGGCCCGGAACCGGCGCTTCATCCGGTTGCGCACGACGGCCCGGTTGTCGACCTTCTTGGAAACGGTGATCCCGATCCGCGGCGTCGAATCGCCATCGCCGCGCGGGTACACCAAAAGCACGAAGCCGGGCATCGCTGCCCGGCGTCCGCCGTTCGCCTTCAGATAATCCGCGCGGGTCCGCACCCGCGCGAGGGGGCCGTGGCTCAGGCCGACAGCTTCTTGCGGCCGCGGGCGCGACGGGCACGGATCACGTTGCGACCACCCACCGTCGCCATCCGCGAGCGGAAGCCGTGACGGCGTGCACGCACCAGGTTGCTCGGCTGAAAGGTCCGCTTCATCGTTCATTCCCAATTCGTCAAATGTCAAAAGGCCGACTACGAAGGCCGGCCACGTCGGCCGGTCCCATAGGCAAAGGCCCGATATTAGTCAACGGCCGTCGCCGCCTGCTCGCGCGCGCGCCGACGCCGCGCCGATGCCCGCCTGAGCGCGCGATCCGCCAGCCGCCCGGTCCGCGGGAACCGGCGCTTGCCCCGGGCGAACTGGTATTTCGCCCAGCGCGAATTCTGCAGGACCAGACCTGCCCCGCCGGCAAAGGTGAAGATGCCGACCGGGCCGGGCAGCAGCGCCACGAC
>DASTEN010000422.1:0-7430 GCA_035709645.1 Sphingomonas sp. | reverse complement strand
GCAGTTCGAGGAACGCGATGTCGAGCGACTGGAGGTGTGCGGCGGCAGGGACGAACACCGCCTCCGGGTTCGAATCGTCGCAGCCCTGGACTTCGCCGTTGGGCGACAGGCGCACGCCGGTGCGGTTCGCGCCCGCCTCGGCGACCAGCCGCTCCATCACCTCGCGCAGCAGGCGCAGGCGGTTGTCGACCGATCCGCCATAGTCGTCGTCGCGGAAGTTGGTGCCGTCGCGCATGAACTGGTCGATCAGATAGCCGTTGGCGGCATGCAGCGCGACGCCGTCGAAGCCGGCGCGGATCGCGTTGCGGGCGGCGCGCGAATAATCGTCGAGGGTGCGGGCGATGTCGTCCTTCGTCATCGCGCGGGCTTCGACATTGACGTTCTCGCTCGCCCCCGGCCGCGCCGGGGCGGTCGTCGCGGAGGAAGAGAAGGGCGCGTTGCCCGTGACATCCTTGCGCGCGAGACGCCCCAGGTGCCACAGCTGCGGCACGATCCGCCCGCCTGCTTCGTGCACCGCGGCGACGACCGGCTTCCACGCCTCGACCTGGTCGTCGGACCACAGCCCCGGCGCGTTCGGCCAGCCCAGCCCCTCGCTGCTGATGCCGGTCCCTTCGGTGACGATCAGGCCGGCGGTCGCGCGTTGGCGATAATAGTCGATCATCAAAGGGGTGGGCACATGCTCCGCGGTCGCCCGCCCGCGGGTCAGCGGGGCCATGACGGTGCGGTTTGGCGCGGAAATCGCGCCATAAACGATCGGGTCGAACAGGGTCGGCATATAGAAATCTCGTGTCCAATGGTGGCGACGGGCGCAAGATAGGGCGTTAGGGGGCCGCATGCATCGCGTGTCTGACCAAACAATCGCTACGCCGGCCCCAAGCAAAGCGTTGCCGCTCGCTGCGCTGATCGTCGCGAATGTCGCGCTGGCGTTCGGGCCCTGGTTCGTCCGGCTGACCGACGTCGGCCCGGTGGCTGCGGGATTCTGGCGGTTGGGTCTCGCCGCGCCGGTGCTGCTGGCGATCGCCGCGATCGACGGGCAGCGTCCGGTCGCGCAGGCCAGGGGATTGTGGGGCGTACTGGCGATCGGCGGGCTGGCCTTTGCCGGCGATCTGGCGACGTGGCATGCCGGCATCCACCACACCCAGCTGGCCAATTCGACGCTGTTCGGCAACGCCGCGACGCTGATCTTTCCGATCTATGGCTTCATCGTCGCGCGACGCTGGCCCACCGCCACGCAAGGGGCGGCGCTGGCGATGGCGGCGGTCGGCGGCGCGCTGCTGATGGGGCGATCGGCGCAGCTCAGCCCGCAGAACTTGATCGGCGACCTGCTGTGCCTGACCGCAGGCGTGCTGTACGCGGTGTACTTCATCATCATGGCACGCGTTCGCGCGACGATGCACCCGGTGCCGGCGCTCGCCTTTTCCTCGCTGTTCGGGACGCTGCCGCTGCTGGTCGCAGCGGTGATGCTGGGCGAACAGGTGTGGCCCGGCGCGTGGGGGCCGATCCTGGCGATCGCGATCGTCAGCCAGCTGATCGGCCAGGGGCTGATGATCTACGCGCTCGGCCACCTCAGCCCGCTGGTCGTCGGGCTCGCGCTGCTGACCCAGCCGGTCGTCGCCGGAGCGATCGGGTGGATCGCCTATGATGAACGGCTGGGCCTGCCCGATGTCGCCGGGGCGCTGCTGGTCGGTCTGGCGCTGGTTCTCGTCCGCAAAGGCGGGCCGGTCGCACAGCCGACGCTTGAACCCGATGCACCGCAGGGCCACAAAGGCGGGTGATGGCATATGAAGACGCAACGCTCGACGAGATCCGCAGCGCCCTGGCGCCCGAAGTGGCGGCCAATGCTGCGTTCGACGGCTGGAACGCCCGCGCGGTCGAATCCGCCGCCGCGGCGCTGGGCATAGATGCCGACGTCGCCCGGTTGGCCTTCCCCGGCGGACCGGTCGACATGGTCGACTCCTGGTTCGCGCATATCGACGACGACATGCGCGACCGTCTGCCGATCGACACGCTGGCGGCGATGAAGATCCGGGCGCGGATCACGACGCTGGTCGAAACCCGCCTCGACATCGTCGCGCCCAACCGCGAAGCCCTGCGCCGCGCGCTGGCCGTTCTGGCGCTGCCGCAGAATGCCCTGCGCGCGGCGAAACTCGGCTGGCGATCGGCCGACGTCATGTGGCGCGCCGCAGGCGACACCGCGACCGATTACAACCATTATACGAAGCGCGCGATGCTGGGTGCGGTCTACGCCGCGACGATCGCGGTGTTCCTGGACGACGACAGCGAGGATTTCGCCGACACCCGCGCGTTCCTCGCCCGACGTATCGAGAACATCATGCAGTTCGAAAAGGCGAAGGCCGGGCTGGTCCCGAACCGCGACCGCCTGCCGAGCCTCAGCCGGTTCATCGGGCGGCTGCGCTACCCGGCGGTGTGAGCGCGCTCACCGAACCCACCGCGGTCATCCCCGCGCAGGCGAGGATGAATTCTGGCTGGCTTTGATGAATCTCACGGCGTTCGGCGGCTACTGATTCCCGCCTTCGCGGGAATGACAGTTGACGCTCGGGGCATCGCTTACCCCTCGATCCCCTGCGCGAAGCTGAGACTGAGCATCTTGGAATTCGCCGGCACGTCGGTCCGCCCGCTGGCGAAGCCGACCGAGGCGTTGGGGCCGAGCGTCCGCTGCTTCGGCGTCACCGTCCAGTTGTAGACGACCCGCCCCTGCGCATCGAGCAGCGCGACGCGGATGTCGGGTACGCGCTGGGCGGCGCCGGTAGGGTTCACGATCGTGCCGCTGACCGCGAACAATTCGCTGCCGGTGCCCATGTCGCGACGTTCGATCGCCTCGCCGGAGAATTTCAGCGGCGTCTCGGCGGTACCGACCGGCAGCCCCAGCTGGGCCGCGATACCCGGCGCGCCCGAATAGAGGATCGCGCCGACGCCCAGCAGCATCGAACAGCCTGCGACCAGCGCCGCGGCGGTCCAGCGGCGCGCCGGGTTCGTGCGCGGCCTGAACGGCGGGCGGTGCGCGAACGCGTCATACTGCGGGCGCGGTTCGACCAGGGAATCATCGAAGGTCCGCATCGCCGCCGGGCGCGGCAACGGCTGGCTGTCGGCAGCACGCGGCGCATCGACCGCAACGGGCGCGGCAGGCGCAACCGCCTCGGGCACGCGCGGGGCAGTGGAGATTTCGGGGTCGTACGCGGCCGCGCGGGTCGCGGCGGACATGTCCATCATCGCCGGCGGCTGGAACCAGCTGTGCCGGCAATTGGCGCACCGGACGGTGCGGCCGTCGGGGCCGATGGCGGTATCCGGCACCAGATACCGCGAGCTGCATTGCGTGCATTCGAGGATCATGTGGCGGACTTCCCCCTTTTTGAGCGAAAAACTGGTTGCTCGAACAGGCTGAATCTTAAGCATTTCCACGAGTCGCGGGCAAGACCCGTCGGCCGGCTTATCCACAGCTTGAGCCCCGCCGCCCCCTGTGCGATGGCTCGGACCCCGTCCCGTTCCAGGAATCCAGCCGCCGGCATGGCGAACATCGTCCAGTTCGAAAACGTCGGCCTGCGCTATGGGACTGGCCCGGAGACGCTGATCGACGTCAGCTTCGCACTGGCCGCGGGCGGATTCTATTTCCTGACCGGGCAGAGCGGCGCCGGCAAGACGTCGCTGCTGAAGCTTCTGTATCTCGCGCAGCGTCCGACCCGCGGGATCATCCGCCTGTTCGGCGAGGATGCGGTGATGCTGCCGCGCGACCGTCTGCCCGGGTTCCGACGCCGCATCGGTGTCGTCTTCCAGGATTTCCGCCTGATCCCGCATCTGTCGGCAGCCGACAATATCGCGCTGCCCCTGCGGGTGGCCGGCGTATCCGAAAGCGACATCGCGACGCCGGTGCGCGAGATGCTGGCCTGGGTCGGGCTGGCCGACCGCGCCAACGCCCGGCCCGAAACGCTGTCGGGCGGCGAACAGCAGCGCGTCGCCATCGCCCGCGCGGTCATCGGCCGCCCGGAAATGCTGGTCGCCGACGAACCCACCGGCAACGTCGATCCCAAGATGGCGGCACGGTTGATCCACCTGTTCGAAGGTCTGAACCGCCTCGGCACCACGGTCGTCGTCGCGACCCACGACCTGGGGCTGATCGGGCGGATCGAGGGCGCGCAGCTGATGCGGATCGAGGGCGGGCGGCTGCTCGACCCGACCGGCGCACTGCGTCATCCGCCGGCGCGATCGGCATGAGCGTGCTATCCGCCCCGGCGTCCCGCCGCACCCTGCTCGACGATGGGGGCAAGACCCGGGCAATGGCCGGGGTGATGGCGGTGATGCTGTTCCTGACCGTGTTGGCCGCCGCGCTGGGCCTGGGAACGTGGAGCGCGGTCGCGAGCCTGGATCGCCAGCTCGCCGGCCGCCTGACCGTTCAGCTGATCGGCCCCGACACCGCGCGCACCGATCAGATCGCCGACACCTTGCGCCGGACGCGCCGCGTTCGCGCCGTCGCCGTCGTCCCCCGCGAACAGCTGGTCGAACTGGTGCGGCCGTGGCTGGGCGACGCAGGCCTGGATGCCGACCTGCCGATGCCGGCGATGATCGACGTCACGCTCGACGACGGCACCGCGACCACGGCCGACGCGGTCGTCGCGGCGATCGGCCGGACGGCCCCTGCGGCCCATGTCGATCGCGCCGCCCGCTGGCTGGCGCCGGTGCGCAGCTTCATCGCCAGCCTGGCGGTGCTGGCAGCCGCCATCGTCGTGCTGATGGCGCTGGCGACCTCGGCGGTCGTGCTGCTCGCGGCGCGGGCGGGGCTGGACACGCACCGCGATACGATCGAGGTTCTGCACATGCTGGGATCGACCGACGTTCAGGTATCGCGCCTGTTCCAACGCCGGATCGCGCTCGACACCCTGGTCGGCGGCACGATCGGCGCAGCGGCGGCGATGGCGGCCGTCTTCCTGATCGGGCGGCAGGTGGCGGCGATCGATTCGGTCCTCGTCGCCGGCGTGACGCTCGAGCCGGGCGCCTGGGCTATCCTCGCGCTCCTTCCCCTCGCCTTTGCGGGACTGGCGACGCTGGCCGCACGGGTCGCGGTGCTGCGGACGCTGCGGGCGCGACTGTGAGGATCACCCGTCTCTTCGCGCTGGTCGCCCTAGCCTATCTGCTGGGGTTCGCGGTATTCATGCTGTCGCTCGGCAAGCCGGCGGGGCCCGAAAAGACAGACGCGATCGTCGTGCTGACCGGTGGTGCCGGGCGGGTCGCGCGCGGGCTGTCGCTGATGGAGGCGGGCGCGGCCAAGCGGATGCTGATCTCCGGCGCCGATTCGACGGTGCGGCCCAACGAACTGGCGCACGAATATCGCGTGCCGCGCCGCCTGTTCGCGTGCTGCATCGATCTGGGCTACGAAGCGGTCGACACGCGGTCGAACGGCGAGGAAACCGCCCAGTGGCTGGCCGAAAACGGCTATAGATCCGTGCGGCTGGTGACCACCGAATGGCACATGCCGCGCGCGCGGATGGAACTGGCGCACGCCCTGACCAGTGATGTCGCGGTCATCGGCGACGCCATTCCCAGCGATCCGCCGTTCGGGATGCTGGTGCGCGAATACAACAAGTATCTGGTGCGCCGCGCGGCGCTGTGGATGGGATATTGATGCTGGCACGGCTGCGCACCTGGGCGTTCAACATCGCCTTCTTCAGCGGATCGGTGCCCTATGTGCTGGCGACGCCGCTGATGGCGGCGCTCGGCCCGCGGGCGCTGCGCGCCTGGGTGCGGTCGTGGACGCGGTACAACCGGCATTGCGCGCGGATCTTCCTGAACATCCGCGTCGCGCAGAGCGGGCGGATCCCCGATGGCCCCGCGCTCTATCCCGCCAAGCACCAGGCGATGTTCGAGACGTTCGAACTGGTCGCGATGCTCGATTCGCCGGTCATCGTGATGAAGCAGGAGCTCGCGCGCATCCCGATATGGGGCTGGGCGGCGCAGCGATACGGCATGATCACGGTCGATCGCAGTGGGTCGGGTGCTGCGATGCGCGCGATGCTGCGCGCGGCCGAAGCGGCGAAGGCGGAAGGCCGGTCGGTCGTGATCTTTCCCGAGGGCACCCGCGTGAAACCCGGCGAAACGCCGCCGATGAAGCCCGGGTTTTCGGGACTCTACCGTGCGCTTGGCCTGCCGGTCGTCCCGATCGCGATCGACAGCGGCGTCGCCTGGCCCAAGACGGGGCCGAAGGTACCGAACGGCGTGATCCACTTCGCCTTTCAGGAGGAAATCCCGACCGGACTGCCGCGGCGGGAGATCGAGGCGAAGGTGCATGCGGCGATCAATGCGTTGGAGACATCACCTATCAACCGTCATTCCCGCGAAGGCGGGAATTCATAGTCGCCGGACGGGCGACTCTTTTCGAGAGTTCAGCCAAAATTTATCCCCGCCTCCGCGGGGATGACGGTCGCCAGGTAATGCCCGCCGTCACTGATGATCCGACCGCCCGAAATCGGGCCGCGCGTCGTCCTGGCCCTGTTCGATGATCGACCGCCGCACCGCGCGCGTGCGGGTGAAGGTATCGAACAGCTGGTTGCCCTTCCCCCAGCGGATCGCGCGCTGCAGTTCGGACAGGTCCTCCGAGAAGCGCTGGAGCATGTCGAGCACGGCTTCCCGGTTGGCCAGGAACACGTCGCGCCACATCGTCGGGTCGGACGCGGCGATGCGGGTGAAGTCGCGGAAGCCGCCGGCCGAATATTTGATGACTTCGCTGGACGTCACTTCCTCGAGGTCGCTGGCGGTGCCGACGATCGTATAGGCGATCAGGTGCGGCAGGTGGCTGGTGACGGCGAGCACGCGGTCGTGGTGCTCGGGCTCCATGATCTCGACATCGGCGCCCAGCCGGCGCCAGAATTCGCTGACCCGCTCGACCGCGACCGGCGGCGCATCGGGCGCGGGGGTGACGATGCACCAGCGCTTGTGGAACAGCGATGCGAAGCCCGCCTCGGGTCCGCTCTTCTCGGTCCCCGCGACCGGATGCGCGGGGACGATCGTCGCGCCGGGTAGCGCCGCGGTCAGCGCCTCGACGACGCTTGCCTTGCACGACCCGACGTCGCTGACGATCGCCTCTTGGGCCAAGTCGTCGGCGAATTCGACGGCAAGCGCGCCCATCGCGCCGACCGGCACGCACAGGATGACCAGATCGGCATCGATCACCGCCGTCCCTGCGGTATCGGCGACGTCGTCGACCAGCTGAATCGCGCGCGCCGTCTCGCGCACCTGGGGATCGGCGTCATAACCGGTCAGCGCGACGCTCGGCATGCTCGCGCGCACGCCGCGGGCGACCGACGATCCGATCAGCCCGAGCCCGAGGACGGCGACGCGCGCGAACGGCAGCATCAGGCCCCGGCCAGATCCCGAAGTGCCGCGATGACGCCGCGCGTCTCCTCTTCGGTCCCGATGGTGAT
>DASTEN010000421.1:0-2901 GCA_035709645.1 Sphingomonas sp. | reverse complement strand
GCCCCTGCCCTGCTGATCGCTTAACGTCGCATCAACCCGTGTCCGCTAGTGCTGCGGTTGACGTTAGGGGCCCCTCGCCGATGATCGACAATTTCTCGCTGGGGCTGACCCACCTGCTGATGCTGATCGCGGCGTGGCGGTTGTTGCGGCGGCCGGACCTCGACGAGGAACGGGTGCGCGACGATAGCCCGCGTAAAGGCAGGGATCGCTTCGGTGCGTGATCTCGTCTTCGTCGCATTCCTGGGATTGTTGTTCGCGGCGGGGTTTCGCAAGCCGTTCGTGTTCGTGCTGACCTATGTCTATATCGACATCGTGTCGCCGCAGCGGCTGACCTACCTACTGCTCAACTCGGTGCCGATCTCGCTGATCGCCTGCGGCCTTGCCGTGCTCGCCTGGGCGGTGGTCGACGACAAGCGCGACACGCGGATGGCGCCGCGTCAGTTCCTGATGCTCGCGCTCCTGCTCTATTGCCTGTGGACGACCAAGACCGCCGACTTCCCGGTCGAGGCGCAGTTCAAATGGGAATGGGTGTGGAAGGCGCTGGCCTTCGCCATCTTCCTCCCGCTGACGCTCAGGACCAAGCTGCGCATCGAATCGCTGCTGCTGTTCATGGTGCTGTCGGCGGCGTCGATCATCATCGTCGGCGGAATCAAGACACTGGGGTCGGGCGGCGGCTACGGTCAGCTGAACCTGATGGTCGATAACAATTCGGGATTGTACGAAGGGTCGACCATCTCGATGGTCGCGATCGCGATCATCCCTCTGATCCTGTGGTTCACGCGCTTCGGCACGATCTTCGTTCCCGACTGGCGAGTGAAGGCGTTTTGTTTCGCGCTGATCTTTGCCTGCCTGCTGATCCCGATCGGCACGTCGACCCGCACCGGCCTGCTCTGCATAGGCCTGCTCGCGGTACTGCTGCTGCGCGATACGAAGCGCCGCATCCTGTACCTTAGCCTGATGGGCGCGGTCGGCCTGGCCGCGGTGCCGTTCCTGCCGTCGTCGTTCACCGAGCGGATGGGGACGATCAAGACGTACCAGGCCGATGCGTCGGCCTCCACGCGCCTGGCGGTGTGGCAGTGGACGATGGACTATGCGAAGTCGCATCCACTGGGCGGCGGGTTCGAGGCCTATCGCCAGAACAAGATTCGCTACGACAAGGTGAAGGTCGAAGGCGCCGCCGCCAACGCCACCGTCGACACCCAGCTGGAGGTCGATTCGGGTCGTGCCTACCACAGCGCCTATTTCGAAATGCTGGGCGAACAGGGCTATTTCGGGCTCGGCCTGTGGATCCTGATTCAGCTGATCGGGCTGCTGCGCATGGAGGTGCTGCGCCGTCGCTATGCGCGCGAACCGGGTGACATGGCGTGGGTCGCGCCGCTCGCTGGCGCGCTGCAGAACGCGCATTTCGTCTACCTGCTGGGCGCCGCCTTCATCGCCATCGCCTTCCAGCCGTTCGTCTACATGCTGATCGGGGCGCAGATCGGGCTCGACACCTATGCCGCGCGCAGACGCAGCGAAACCGCCTGGACGGGTTTCGGCACACGGCGCCCGACCGTTGCGGCGGCAGCGGCATGACCGACCGCGTCGAACTGCGCGCCTTGACCAGCGTCCGTGGCCTCGCGGCGTGGCTGGTGCTGTTCTACCACATCCGCATGTCGCTCGACTGGGTGTCGCCGGGCGTGATGCGCGTGCTCGACCGCGGCTATCTGGCGGTCGATTTCTTCTTTCTGCTGTCGGGCTTCGTCATCTGGATGACCTGGGGGCAGCGGTTACGCAGCGAAGGCTGGCCGGCGGTCGCGCCGTTCCTGCGTAAGCGCGTCGCGCGGGTATGGCCGCTGCATGTCGTCATGCTGGGCTTCGGCGTCGTGCTGGCGTTGATGCTGGCGTTGACCGGGCGGACCGACAACGGACAATTTCCGGCCAGCGAACTGCCCTTCCACCTCTTGCTGATTCAGAACTGGGGGCTGACGCCGGGGCTGCACTGGAACATCCCCGCCTGGTCGATCAGTGCCGAACTGGCCGCCTATCTGCTGTTCCCGCTGCTGGCCTTGCCGATCGACTGGCGCCGAATGCCGACGCCCGGCGTTATCGCAGCGATCGCCGCGTTCCTTGTGACGCTGGCCAGCTTCTACGGCGCGATCGACGCACCGACGCTGGACCACGACATCACCCGCTACGGCGCCGCGCGCTGTATCTGCGAATTCGCCGCAGGGACCGGCGTCGCCGCGCTGTGGTTGCGCTGGCGTGACGCCCCGGTCTGGCCCGCGATGGTCGCTGCGGCCGTCGCTGGTGTGTTCGGCGCAGCGACGCTCGTCGGCCTGCTGCCCGAAATCCTGGGTGCGCCCCCGACCTTCGCCGCCGCGCTGCTGGCATTGGCGCTGACCTCGCCGATGCGTCGCAATCCGCTCAACATCGCGCCGCTGCATTTCCTGGGCGAGATCAGCTACGCGACCTATCTGAACCATTATCTGCTGTGGTTCGCCTTCAAGCTGGCGTTCGTATCCGATGCCGATTCGGTCCCACCGATCGTCGTGGGCGCGTTCTGCGCGATGATCGTGGCGGTGTCCGCAGCGCAATATCACTGGATCGAACGACCGGCACAGCGCGCGATCAACGGGTGGCGACGGCGGCAAAATCCCAAAACCGTCATCGCCGCGAAGGCGGGGATCAATAGTCGCTGAACGTCGCGAGTCCCACGTCGCTCAGCCAGGATTGCTTCCCGCCTTCGCGGGAATGACGATTTGGGGAGAAAAGAGCCGGCCGCGAGGTTCACCGCGCGGCCGGCCTATCGCTTACGCCTCGACCTTCGCCAGCGCATCGATCAGCGCGTCGTTGAACGCGGGGATGTCGTCGGGATTGCGGCTGGTGATCAGATTGCCGTCGACGACGACCTCCTGATCG
>DASTEN010000420.1:0-2577 GCA_035709645.1 Sphingomonas sp. | reverse complement strand
CCAGTCGTCCTGGTCGAGCCCGTCCTCGATCGAGAAGATCGGGTAGCGACGCGTCAGGTCCGCGAGAAATTCGGCGTTTTCGTGCGGGCTGAGCGTCTTGCCCTCACCCACCATCTTGTACGCGCCGTCGCGATAATATTCGGTCGCCGCGCAGTCGAGCGCCAGCATCACGTCGTCGCCCGGCGTGTAGCCAGCCTTTTCGATCGCGGCCATGATGAAGTCGAGCGCGTCGGTCGTCGACGACAGGTTGGGCGCGAACCCGCCCTCGTCACCCACGCCGGTCGCCAGACCCTTGTCGTGCAGACCCTTCTTCAGCGTGTGGAAGATTTCCGAACCGCACCGCACCGCCTCGACGATATTTTCCGCGCCGACCGGCACGATCATGAATTCCTGGAAGTCGATCGGGTTGTCGGCATGTTCGCCGCCGTTGATGATGTTCATCATCGGCACCGGCAGCAGATGCGCCGCGACCCCGCCGACGTAGCGATAGAGCGGCAGGCCGCGCGCTTCCGCCGCCGCCTTGGCCGCCGCCAAACTGACGCCCAAGATCGCGTTGGCGCCCAGACGCCCCTTGTTCTCGGTACCGTCCAGCTCGATCATGCGGGTGTCGAGATCGGCCTGATCCTCGGCCTCCAGCCCCAGCACGGCCTCGGCGATCTCGCCGTTCACCGCCTCGACCGCCTTGTCGACGCCCTTGCCCAGCCAGCGCGCCTTGTCGCCGTCGCGCAGTTCGACCGCCTCATGCGCGCCGGTCGACGCGCCCGATGGCACCGCCGCGCGGCCGAAGCTGCCGTCCTCCAGCAGCACGTCGACCTCGACGGTCGGATTGCCGCGGCTGTCCAGGATCATGCGGCCATGGATGTCGATGATTGCGGTCACGTAACGACCTTCCTACATTGGGGTGGCTCTCGCGGGGCGCCTCTAACGGTTCGGCGTCGTAACGGCAACGCCGATGGAACCGCCCCGCCCGCCCCTTGTTGTGGAGGCGAACCGAAGGAAGGCGTCTGATCATGGCGAACGAGAATGGAACCGCTGGCAATCTGGACGTGGAATTCACGCCCGAGGCCGGCCTGGAAAAGCGCTTCGAGAACCGTGATGCCGAAACGGGCACCGCGACCAAGGAAAAGCTGCGCGGCGCAAAGGATCTGGTGAAGGGCGAAGCCGGCAAGCTGACGGAGCAGGCGGGCGAAAAGCTTCGTGCGCTGGCCGACGACGGCAAGTCGCGTGCGACAGGCGCGCTCGACGAACTCGCCAAGACGATCGAGGATGCGGCTGCGACGATCGATGAAAAGGTCGGCCCGCAGTTCGGTGGCTATGCCCGCTCGGCCTCTGGCGCCGTCACCGATTTTGCCGAAAATCTGCGCGGCAAGGATATCGACGACCTGATCGACGACGCGCGCGAGTTCGTCCGCAAGTCGCCGGGTGTTGCGATCGGTGCGGCGGCGGCGGTCGGCTTCGTGGTCGCACGCCTCGTTCAGTCGGGCATCGACGCGAACCGCAACGCCTGAGCCGGATCGCGAGGGGGACCGATATGGCGGGATCGCCGAACAACGTGGATCCCGGCGCCGGCGCCGATACTGGTGGGGGCGTCGGTGACGCCATCGCCCAGGTCGCCGAGGATGCACGTGCCTATGCGTTGGCACAGGTTGATGTGGCGAAGGCTGTGGCGACCGCACGCCTGCGTGCCGCCAGGACCGGCATTGTCTTGGGTGTGGCGGCGATCTTTCTCGCCGGGTCGGCACTCACCGCCCTTCTCGTCGGGGCGATCCTGACGGTGGCGACAAAAGCCGGACCGTTACTTGCAACCGCGATCGTCGTGATCGCCGTGTTGGCGATCGCGGGCGTTCTGGGCGCGATGGCGTCTTCGCGACTATCGCGGGCGCTCGGGAGTGGCCAATGACCGATGACCCGACCGTCGCCGCCGCACGCGCCCGCGCGCTGGCTGCGCGAACCCGGCTCGACGCCTCGCTGGCCGTGGCAAAGCAGCGGCTGAACCCTCGGTCGCTCGCCGCCGATGCCGTCAGCACGGCGACCGACAAGGCAACTCTGGTAGCACAGACCGGGGTCCAGGCCGTCCGAGAACGTCCCGCGATCGCCGCGGCTGTCGTCGGTGCGGTCGGGCTGGCTCTGGCACACAAGCCGCTGCTGAGCTGGGCCGCGGATCTGATGGGACGCGACGATGCAACCGCCGGTCCCGACACGAGTTCAGAAATCTAAATATTCGAAGGACATCATCATGGCCGAAACATCCAAGTCCGCAAAGACCAAGCCGGCCAAGCGCGCAAAGCTGGCTGACGCGCGCGAAGCGGCGTTCGATCGCGCGAAATCGGCAGTCCAGGGTCTGGAATCGAATCCGGTCGGCGTGCTCGTCGGCGGTCTGACCGTCGGCCTGATCGCCGGGGCGCTGATCCCGCGTGGCGCGCAGGAGAAGAAGCTGCTCGGGACCGTCGGCAAGCGCCTGGCCGAGGGTGCGACGGCGGCGTTGGTAGCCGCGCGCCAGACCGGCAAGGAACAGTTGAGCAGCGCCGTGCTGGGCCGCGACGCCGCGAAGGAGAGCGCGCGCAAGGTGTTCGACAG
>DASTEN010000419.1:0-2127 GCA_035709645.1 Sphingomonas sp. | reverse complement strand
CGCATCGTCACCGACAGCCTGGCGCACGACCTCCGCTCCCCGGTCGCGCGGTTGCGGGCGAAAGCGGAAGCGGCACTCGCCGCACCCGACGAAGGCCAGCGCGATATGGCACTCAATGGGCTGATCGGGGAAGCGGACGTGCTTGGGCGGATGCTCGGCGTGCTGCTCGACATCAGCCGGTTCGAAAGCACCGCCCGCCGCACCGGTTTCATCGCCGCCGATCCGGCCGCGATCGCCGCCGCACTCGCCGACCTGTACGAGCCGGTCCTGGAGGACGCGGGCATCGCCTTCGTTACCGACATCGCGCCCGTTGCGACCATCGATCTCCACCGCGAACTGCTGTCGCAGGCGCTGGCCAATCTGATCGACAATGCCGTGCGCCATGCGCCCGATGGGGGCAGCATCACGCTGTCGGTGGCGCAGGACGACGCAACCGTCCGCATTGCCGTCGCCGATCGCGGCCCCGGCATCGCGCCGCAGGACCGCGATGCCGCGCTGCGGCGGTTCGGACGCCTGGATCCCGCGCGCAGCACGCCCGGCGCGGGGCTGGGCCTGACCCTGGTTGCAGCGGTCGCGCGGCTGCACGGCGGGCGACTGGAACTGGACGACAATGCGCCGGGGCTCGTGGCGATGCTGGTGCTGCCGCGCGAGTAGGGGCGCGCAGCGTTCGGCACGTTCGGCAGGGCGGGTTGACGCCGATCGCGGTGACGGAAACAGTGCGGCATGGATGCGCTCACCATGTTCGGCCTGCTCGCCGTCACCGCGATGCTGGTCTGCTACATGTTCGAGGATCGCTCCTATTGGTGGACGGTGGCGTTCGCACTCGCCTGCGCCTGCGGGTCGGCCTATGGCTTTCTACAGGGGGCATGGCCGTTCGGACTGGTCGAACTGGTGTGGGCCGGCGTCGCGATCGCCAAGGCCGCGCGATTGCGCCGAAGCGGCCGACAGGCGGGTTGACTCGCCGGGCGTCGATGCGTAATTGCGACGACTTCCGAACCTCCGGCTGACCGGCGGCGCCTTTGGCGCACGTCGGTATTCGTGCGTTTCGGGAATTTCAACGCGATGAGATGCGTCGGCGGCCATGTCGACGTGTGGAGCTGGGAGACCAAATTCATGGCACGTATTGCGGGCGTCAACATCCCGACCAACAAGCGCGTAATCATCGCGCTGCAGTATATCCACGGCATCGGCCCGTCCAAGGCCAAGGAACTGACCGAAAAGCTGGAGATCGCTCCGGAGCGTCGCGTCCAGGACCTGACCGACCAGGAAGTCCTGCAGATCCGCGAAGCGATCGACGCCGGCTACACCGTGGAAGGTGACCTGCGTCGCCAGACCGCGATGAACATCAAGCGCCTGATGGACCTGGCCTGCTATCGCGGCCTGCGTCACCGCAAGGGCCTGCCGGTCCGCGGCCAGCGCACGCACACCAACGCGCGTACCCGCAAGGGCAAGGCGAAGCCGATCGCCGGCAAGAAGAAGTAATTCGCGCCGGGCGCGAATTACTCCGCCGGAGACGAACCGCGCTTTGGCGTGAACTTCGTGAACTTCCGGCGTCTCTTGAGATCTAAGGTCAGGAACACCACATGGCACAAGCACCGCAGCGTCTTCGCCGTCGCGAGCGCAAGAACATCACCGCCGGCGTCGCGCACGTGAACGCCAGCTTCAATAACACCATGATCACCATCACCGATGCCCAGGGCAATGCGATCAGCTGGTCGTCGGCCGGCATGATGGGCTTCAAGGGCTCGCGCAAGTCGACCCCGTATGCGGCGCAGGTCGCAGCGGAAGACGCGGGCAAGAAGGCCGCCGAACACGGCGTCCGTACCCTGGAAGTCGAAGTGAAGGGTCCGGGTTCGGGCCGCGAATCGGCGCTTCGCGCGCTGCAGGCGGTCGGTTTCCAGATCACCTCGATCCGCGACGTGACCTCGATCCCGCACAATGGTGTGCGTCCGTCGAAGCGCCGCCGCGTCTGATTACCGTTCATCGGTTCGCGCGCGGTTGATCGCGCTGCGCGAACCGAATTTTTTACAGGCAGCGGCCCGATCAGCCGATGTCCAAGAGCAAGGGGTATCCCGTGTCCGTCAATCCCAAGAACTGGCAGGAACTCAAGAAGCCCAACGGCCTCGA
>DASTEN010000418.1:0-3031 GCA_035709645.1 Sphingomonas sp. | reverse complement strand
CGGATCGTCGGCGACGCAGCGCTGTCGGGATTTCGCCTGAACGGGAATGCCAACCGGATCGTCCGCCTGCTGGTCGACGGTGAAGCGGTCGAGGTCGAGGCCAGGTCGCCCGGGGACGAGGTCGAGGACGACGGCCTGCTGCTGACCGAAGCCGGTCAGACCTGGTCGATAACCCCTTTCCGCGCAGGTGGCATCGCCGCCGGCGGTGCGGCAGACGGTGCCATCCTGTCGCCGATGCCCGGCCGCATCACCGCGGTCGAGGTGACGGCGGGGCAATCGGTCGCGAAGGGGCAGAAGCTCGTCACGCTGGAAGCGATGAAGATGGAGCACGGCCTGGTCGCCCCCTTCGACGGCACGGTGGCGGAGCTGGAGGCTGAGGCGGGCGCGCAGGTCACCGAAGGGCGAATGCTGGCCCGGATCGAGCGGGTGGAGGCGACGTAGTGCATTGTTCCACCCCCGTTCGCCCTGAGCGTGTCGAAGGAGCGTACTGCGATACGCCCGCGCACCGCTCACGGCACGAAGAACGGTGCTTCGACAAGCTCAGCACGAACGGGGACTGGGGATCATCCGCCCCGCCCCACCGGTGCTCCCGCGCAGGCGGAAGCCTAGGGCCACGAGCAACACGGCCCGACAACTCTATGCTGCCGCCTCCACGGGAACACGGGGCTGCATGACCCTCCCCATCCGCCCCGCGACCCTCGCCGACGTGCTCGCAATCGTCGCGCTGATGGCCGATGATCACAACGGCGCCCTTCGCGAAGACCCGTCGCTGCCGATCGATCCTGCCTATGAAGCCGCCTTCCATAAGATCGCGGCGGACCCGCACCAGGGCCTCGTCGTCGCCGAACGGGACGGCCGCGTCGTCGGCACGCTTCAGGTCACGCTGATACCCGGCCTGGCCTTCAAGGGCGCGTTGCGTGGTCAGATCGAGTCGGTCCGCGTCGCTTCCGATCTGCGCGGTCAGGGGCTTGGCAAGCAATTGATCGACTGGGCGGTCGAGCAATGCCGCGCCGCCGGCTGCCGCTTCGTCCAGCTGACGTCGCAAGCGAACCGACCCGACGCGCATCGCTTCTACGATCGGCTCGGCTGGGACCAGAGCCACCTTGGCTTTAAACTGCATTTCGAGGATAATCGCTGATGGCCGGACGCCACTTCGACGAATGGCAGGTGGGCGATCGGATCGTCCACGACCTGCGCCGCACCGTCACCGAGACGGACAATCTGCTGTTCTCGACGATGACGCATAATCCGCAGCCGCTGCACCTCGACGCCGAAGCGGCCAAGGCGTCGGAATTCGGCCGCATCCTGGTCAACGGCACCTTCACCTTCGCGCTGATGGTCGGCGTGTCGGTCGGCGATACGACGCTCGGCACGCTCGTCGCCAACCTCGGCTACGACAAGGTCGTGATGCCGAACCCGGTGTTCATCGGCGACACGCTGCGCGGCGAAACCGAGGTCGTCGAACTCCGCCCATCCAAGTCCCGCCCCGGCCAGGGCATCGTCACCTTCCGCCACCGCATGCTCAACCAGCGCGACGAAATCGTGTGCGAGTGCCTGCGCAGCGCGCTGCTGAAATCGCGTGGCTGACTACGACGTCGTCATCATCGGCGCCGGTGCGGCCGGCGTGGGCGCCGCGCGACGGCTGGCGGGCAGCGGGCTGTCGGTCGCGATCGTCGAGGCGAGCGCGCGGGTCGGCGGTCGGGCATGGACGCTGGGCGTGGCCGACATGCCTCTCGACCTGGGCTGCGGCTGGCTCCATTCGGCCGAGCGCAATCCGTGGGTCGGTATCGCCGAGAAGGCAGGGTTCGCGATCGATCGCAGCCCGACCAGTTGGGGCGAGCAATATCGCAACCTCGGCTTTTCGCCCAAGGATCGAAAGGCGGCGGCTGACGCCTTTGACGCCTTCGACCGCACCCTGCGCGAAAGCCCGCCGTCCAGCGACCGCGCGGCCGATGCGCTGCCTGAGGGCGGCGAATGGAACGGTTTCATCGAGGCGCTGTCGGGCTACATCAACGGCGCGGGGCTCGGAACGCTTTCGGTCGAGGATTACCTCGCCTATGACGACGCCGCGAGCGAGGTGAACTGGCGGTTGCCCGCCGGCTACGGCACACTCGTCTCCGCCAGCCTGCCGCCCGTTCCGCTTCACCTGTCGACGCCGGTCGAGCGGATCGACGACGACGGCACGACGCTCAGACTCGTGACGACCCGTGGAGACATTCGCACCCGGTCGGTCGTCGTCACCGTTGCGACCAACGTGTTGGCCAAGGGCGGTCTCCGCCTACCCGCTGCGCTCGACGACCACGCCCATGCCGCCGCCTGCCTGCCGCTGGGGTTGGCCGACAAGCTGTTCCTCGCCTTCGACGATAGGGGCGTCCCGCCCGATAGCCATCTGCTCGGCAACCCCAGGAGCGCCTGCACCGGCAGCTACTACCTCCGCCCCTTCGGCCGCCCGGTGATCGAAGTCTTTCTGGGCGGCGCAGGCGCGATGGCGCTGGAGGACATCGGCCTCGACGGCGCCGCTGCCTTCGCGATCGACGAACTCGCAGGGCTGCTGGGCAGCGACATACGCACCAAGCTGCGCCTGGTCGCCGGCTCCGCCTGGGCGCGGACCGATGGCTTCGGCGGCTCGTACAGCCATGCCCTGCCCGGCCATCACGCGGCGCGCGCGACATTGGCGACGTCGTGGCAGGACCGGCTGTTCTTCGCGGGCGAGGCGTGTTCGGCGACCGACTTCTCGACCGCACATGGAGCACTCGCGACCGGCATCGCCGCGGCCGACGCCCTGCTCGCTCAGCGGAACTCCATCTCGTCGTCGATCGGCCCGTAGCGCAGCGTCCGTACGTCCTTCAGGTAATTCTGGTCGAGCCGCCACGGCGCGCGCGTTCCCTGCTGCGGCAGGATGTCCTTCGCGCGCTGGACGTACCCGGACGTGAAGTCCAGGAACGCCTCCTGCTCGACCGCGGCACCGATCCGCGGCGTCGCCTGGACGGCGCCGGTCGCGCGCATGTGGCGCAGCAGGCGGCACACATAG
>DASTEN010000417.1:0-5923 GCA_035709645.1 Sphingomonas sp. | reverse complement strand
CCAGTCGGCCATGTTCGAAATTCGCCGTCGCGCTCACCGGTTCGATCGCAGCGGCGACGCCGGCAGCGACCCGGTAGTCGGCGCTGAACACCCGCCCGCCGGCAAATCCCGCCGCGACGTCGCCGGCCCCGGCAAGCTGGGTCCCGTCGGCGTCGAGCGCGGCGTCGAGCGCCGCAGCGATGCGACGATCGTCGGCGACCGGCCCCGGCGTCGCGAACCGCGGGGCAAGCGCGTCCACGCCGCGGTCGGCCGCCCACCAGGTGTCGCCGACAGCGGCGATCCAGCGATCGGTCGCGACGATGCGCGACACGCCGGCGACCTTATCCGCAGCGGCGGTGTCGTACCGGACCAACCGGCTGTCGCCGAACGGCCCCTGCCGGATGCTGGCGAAGACCATGTTGGGCAGGCGCACGTCACCGGCAAAGTTCGCGGACCCATCGACCTTCGACGGTGCGTCGAGTCGCGGTGCGGGCGTTCCGGTCAGGCGCCCGTCGTCGCCGACGCGCAACTGCGGCGTCCCCGGCAGGCTTTCGCGCGCCGCCGCTACCGCCAGCTCGCCGAAGCGCGCGCGGCGATCGCCTGCGACGACGAACCCGTCGCGGGTCAGGCAGGTTTCCCAATCAATGCCCCATTCCCGCGCAGCCGCCTTGCAGAGCACCGTTCGGGTCGCGGCGGCCGCGTCGCGCACGGGACGTTCGAACTGGCGGATCGAAGTCGAGCCGCCGGTCAGCATGGCTGGCGCATCGGCGAACCAGCCATCGTCCGTACCCAGCACCGCTGCGGTGCCAAGCGGGTTGGCGTAGAGCATCGCCTCGGGAGCCGCTTCGACACCGACCGTGCGCCAGTCCGCCCCCAGTTCGTCCGCCGCGATCTGGGCGAGCGCGGTGTAGACGCCCTGCCCGTGCTCGCACTGCGGCACGGCGACGACGATGTGACCGTCGGTGCCGATCTTGATCCAGCCACCGTACGCGGTTTCGCCCTCGGCGGTGGGAAGCGCGGCTTGTTCGGCCCGCGGCCAGACCTGCCACGCGACCGCGACGCCGACGACCGCCCCGCCAGCGAGGAGCGCGCGGCGGCTAAGCTGCATGCTGCGTTCCGTCACGCCCGTACGCAATTTCGTCATCCCCGCGGAGGCGGGGATCAATAGTCGCTGACGGCAAGGAAGGCGCCGTGCCGTCGGCCAGTATTGATTCCCGCCTTCGCGGGAATGACGGTTGAGAGAGCGAGACAGCCGGCATCCACCGCGCTCTATCGCCCGCCGCCCGCGCTCGCTAGAGGACGGCCAACAACAATTCTGCCGGGAACCGCGCCCTTGCTGCTGCCCATGCTTGCCGACGCCGCCGCCGGCCATATCCGGTTCGAGAATCTGGGACTGAGCCCGGTCGCGCTCGACCTCGGTTTCTTCACGCTGAAATGGTATTCGCTCGCCTACATCACCGGTATCCTGGCTGGCTGGTGGTATCTGATGAAGCTGGTCGATCAGCCGGGTGCGCCGATGGGGCGGCGGCATGTCGACGACCTCGCCTTCTACGCGACACTCGGAATCATTCTGGGTGGGCGGATCGGCTATGTCCTGTTCTACCAGCCCAAGATGATCCTGGAACCGGTCAGCATCCTGCGGCTGTGGGATGGCGGCATGTCGTTCCACGGCGGGCTGATCGGCGTCCTGCTGGCGATCTGGTGGATCTGTCGCCGCGAAAAACTGTCGATGCTGCGAGTGTGCGACTATGTCGCGTGCGTCGCGCCGATCGGACAGTTCTTCGGCCGGCTGGCCAACTTCAACAACGGCGAACTGTGGGGCAAGCCGACCGATGTGCCCTGGGCCATCGTCTTCCCGCGCACGGTCGAATTCGGCGCCGACCCGGCCCGCCACCCCAGCCAGCTGTACGAGGCGTTCGGCGAGGGGCTGTTGCTGTTCGTCGTGCTGTCGTGGCTCTTCTGGAAAACCGATTCGCGCTACAAGCCGGGGTTCCTGGTCGGTACCGGCCTCGCCTTCTTCGGCACCGCGCGTCTGTTCATCGAATTCTTCCGCGAACCCGACCGGCAGTTCGAAGGGACGTTCTTCGCCAACGTGCTGCACATGGGCCAGATCCTGTGCCTGCCGATGATCGCGGTCGGCCTGTACCTGATGTGGACCGCCAAGGGGCGGCGTACCCGTGTCGAGCCGATCGCGGGCGGGCCGAGCATCGCATGAGCGAGCTGACCCCCGATCCCGCCGCGCGCGCGCGGAACGCGGCGGACGATCTGCTGCCCGAACGGCTGGCGCGCGCGATCACGCTGGGCGGCGCGATATCGCTGTCGCAGTTCATGGGTGCGGCAAACGCGCATTATTATGCGACGCGCGATCCGCTGGGCGCGCGCGGCGATTTCACCACGGCGCCGGAAATCTCACAGATGTTCGGCGAGTTGGTCGGGGCCTGGGTCGCCGACCTGTGGGACCGCGCAGGCCGACCGGCAGCGGAGTACGTCGAGTTCGGCCCCGGTCGGGGCACGCTGGCGGTGGACGCCCTGCGGGTGCTGGACAGGGCCGGATTCCGACCCGGTGTCCAGTTCGTCGAAACCTCGCCCGTGTTGCGCGCCGAACAGGCGAAGCGTGTGCCCGAGGCCGAATGGTGCGTGGACATCGTCGGCCTGCCCGACGACCGCCCGCTGATCGTGATCGCCAACGAATTCTTCGACGCGCTGCCGATCCGGCAACTGGTCAAGACGGTCGAGGGCTGGCGCGAGCGGCTGGTCGCCTGCCAGGATACGCTGTTCCTGCCGGTCGTCGGCAACACGATCTTCGACCCGATCATTCCCGACCATCTGCGCGATGCCGCCGACGGGTCGATCCTCGAAACCTCGCCCGCCGGGGTCGCGACAATGCGGGCGCTGGCGCAGCGGATCGTCGCGCAGGGCGGTGCGGCGCTGGTGATCGACTATGGCTATGAAGGCCCGGCGATCGGCGAAACCCTGCAGGCGGTCAAAGGCCACGCCCCCGCCAACCCGTTCGACACGCCGGGTGAAGCGGACCTGACCGCGCACGTCGATTTCGCGACGCTGGCCGAGGCCGCGCGCGCGGAAGGCGCCGAGGTCCACGGTCCGGTGAGCCAGGGCGATTTCCTGCGCGCGCTCGGCATCGACGCCCGCGCCGCCACGCTGTCGGCAAAGGGCGGCGAGGACGTGATCGTCGCGCGCAACCGGCTGGTGAATGCGGGCGAGATGGGCGACCTGTTCGGCGCGATCGCCGTGACGGCGCCGGGCTGGCCGAAACCGGCGGGGTTTCCATGATCGACTATCGCGATGCGGTGCCGGCCGACGGTCCGGAATTGTCGGCAATGGCCAGCGCCTGCTTCACCGAAACGTTCGGGACGCTCTATTCGCCCGAAAACCTCGCGACGTTCCTCGAACAGGTGTTCGGTCCGACCGGCCTGCCCAGCCAGATCGGCGATCCGGCGTTCGCGATCCGGCTGGCGACCGACGCGGGTCGCATCGTCGGCTTTGCCAAGCTCGGCCCCAATGCCCTGCCCTTCCCGCACGCCGATGATGCGAACGCGGTGGAACTCTACCAACTCTATGTCGCACGTACGCACCACGGCGACGGGGTCGGCCCCGCCCTGCTCGACTGGGCGATCGCTGACGCGCGGGCGCAAGGCGCGGATACGCTGGCGCTGTCGGTCTATGTCGACAATCACCGGGCCCGGCGGTTCTACGCACGGTTCGGCTTCGTCGATGTCGGCCGGTACGACTTTCCGGTCGGCGACCAGATCGACGAGGATCGGCTGATGGTACTGGCGCTGTGAGCGAGGTCGAGGTGATCCGCGCCCGCGCGCTGGATGGTGTCGCGCATGGCTTTCTGACCCGGGCGGGTGGCGTGTCGGACGGCGCCTATGCCAGCCTGAATTGCGGCATCGGTTCGCACGACGACCCGTGGAAGGTCGCCGAGAACCGCCGCCTCGCGACCGAAGCGGTCGTGCCGGGTGCGCAGCTTGTCGGGCTGTACCAGGTCCACGGTGCCGACACCGTCGCGGTGCTCGATGGCTTCGATCCGACCGTCCGACCGCAGGCCGATGCGCTCATCACCAATCGCCCCGGCATCGCGATCGGCATTCTGACCGCGGATTGCGCGCCGGTCCTTTTCGCCGATGTCGCCGCCGGCATCGTCGGCGCCGCGCATGCCGGGTGGAAGGGGGCGCTCGACGGGGTCACCGATACGACCCTCCTCACGATGGAAACGTTGGGCGCCGATCGCGACCGGATCGTCGCAGCGGTCGGCCCGTGTATCGCGCAGGCCAGCTACGAGGTCGACGACGACTTCCGCGCGCGGTTCGAAGCACGGGAGGCGGAGGCCGAACGTTTCTTCCGCGATGCCGGGGCCGGCCATGCGATGTTCGACCTGGCCGGCTATGTTGCCCACCGCCTTGCCCGCGCCGGAGTGCGTACGGTCGAGATCGTCGGCGCCGACACCTATGACGACGACGCGCGCTTCTTCAGCTACCGCCGTGCGACGCATCGTGCGGAGGGCGACGCGGGACGGCAGATCAGCATCATCGGGCTAACTGGTAACAGCTGATACGATCGGCTATCGCCCTCCTTCGTCATCCCGCGAAGGCGGGGATACATAGTCGCTGAAGGTGATGAGATTCACCGCATTCAGCCAGAATTGATTCCCGCCTTCGCGGGAATGACGGTGGAGAGTGAGATGGCCGACAAGACCGAAGCCGACGTGACCGGCGTCCCCGCCCCGCAAGGCAAGGGCGACACCGGCCCCAAGACCATCGGCGGCCGCAAGCTGAAGCCTGCCACCATGATGATGGGCCATGGCTATGATCCGATGCTGAGCGAGGGGTCGCTGAAGCCCCCGATCTTCCTCACCTCGACCTTCGTCTTCCCGAACGCCGCGGCCGGCAAGCGCCATTTCGAGGGCGTGACCGGCAAGCGGCCAGGCGGCGCGGAGGGTCTGGTCTATTCGCGCTTCAACGGCCCGAATCAGGAAATCCTCGAAGACCGGCTGGCGATCTGGGAAGAGGCGGAGGACGCACTGGCGTTCTCGAGCGGCATGTCGGCGATCGCGACGCTGTTCCTGGCGATGGTGAAGCCCGGCGACACCATCGTCCATTCCGGCCCGCTCTATGCGGCGACCGAGACGCTGATCGGCCGCATCCTCGGCAAGTTCGGGGTGAAGTGGCTCGACTTCCCGGCAGGGGCCACGCGCGAGGAGATCGACGCGGTGCTGACCCAAGCGAAGGCGAACGGCGACGTCGCGCTGATCTACCTCGAAAGCCCGGCCAATCCGACCAACGCGCTGGTCGACGTCGAGGCCGTGGCCGCCGCGCGCGACGCGATCTTCATCGGCGAAAACCGTCCGCCGATCGCGATCGACAACACTTTCCTGGGTCCCTTGTGGGCACAGCCGATGCGCCAGGGCGCCGACCTGGTCGTCTATTCGCTGACGAAGTACGCGGGCGGCCACTCCGACCTGGTCGCAGGCGGCGTGCTGGGGTCGAAGGCGCACATCAATACGATCCGCCTGATGCGCAACACCATCGGCACGATCTGCGACCCGAACACCGCCTGGATGCTGCTGCGCAGCCTGGAAACGCTGGAATTGCGGATGAGCCGCGCGGGCGAGAATGCGGCGAAGGTCTGCGCGTTCCTGCGCGACCACCCCAAGGTCGATCGCGTCGGCTACCTCGGCTTCCTCGAGGATGGACCCGACTCGCGCCAGGCCGACATCTATCGCCGCAACTGCACCGGTGCAGGCTCGACGTTCTCGCTGTACCTCAAGGGCGGCGAGGCCGAGGCGTTCGCCTTCCTGGACAACCTCAAGATCGCCAAGCTGGCGGTCAGCCTGGGCGGGACCGAAACGCTGGCGTCGCACCCGGCCGGCATGACCCACCTGTCGGTGCCGCAGGAGCGCAAGGACGCGCTGGGCATCACCGAT
>DASTEN010000416.1:0-2776 GCA_035709645.1 Sphingomonas sp. | reverse complement strand
CTTCAGCAGCGCGACGCGGGCATCGAGTGCGCCGGCGAAGTCGAGCTCGCCCCGCATCGCACGTTCGGTGATTTCGGCGATCTGCGGCTTGATGCCGGCATAGTCGGCGAGTTCGTCGATGCATTCGACCGTGATCATCGTCGAATCCATGTCGGCGACGATCAGCGCCTTGGCGCGGCCTTCGGACGGCTGAACCGCGACGTCGGCGCCGGTAAACGCGCCCTCCAGCGCGGCGCGCGCGGCATGGGGGGAGAGAGCGAAGGCGATGTCGGCGGCGTCGCCCTCATCGATCCACCCCCAGGCGGCCGGCGCGCAGCCGGCGTCGGCCAGGCGATCTTGTGCGGCGGAAATGTCGCCTACGGACAATTTTCTTGGAGCGATCAGCGTGGCCGTGAACATCGCGACTCCGAATACGGACCCCACCCGTTCGCCCTGAGCTTGCCGGGCACCCGTCGAAACGATATTTCGATGGGACCCTGGCCGAAGGGCCGTTCTTCTTCTTTACCGGCGGCATGAAGAAAAGGACGTTGCTTCGACAAGCTCAGCACGAACGGAGGTCGGGGTGTTGGTGAAACCCAAGATCGCGCTCATCGCAGGGCCGACCGCCAGCGGCAAGTCCGCACTCGCGCTGGCGCTGGCCGAACGCCACGGCGGTACCGTCATCAACGCCGATGCCAGCCAGGTCTATGCCGACCTGCGCATTCTATCCGCCCGCCCCAGCGTCGATGAGGAAGCGCGTGCGCCGCATCGGCTGTTCGGCCATGTCGATGGCGCCGACACCGGCTATTCCGCCGCGCGCTGGGCAGCGGAAGCGACGGCGGCGATCGATGCGGTGCATGCCGCCGGCGACCTGCCGATCCTGGTCGGTGGGACCGGGCTCTATCTGCGTACGCTGATCGACGGCATCGCGCCGGTACCCGACATCAATCCCGCGATCCGGGCGGAGGTGCGCGCCGCGCCTGTCGCTGACAACCACACCCGTCTCGCGCTTTACGACCCGATCGCCGCCGCTCGCCTGAACCGTGCCGACACGACCCGCGTCGCTCGCGCACTCGAGGTGGTGCTGTCGACCGGACGCCCGCTCGCCGAGTGGCAAGCCGAACGCAGCGGCGGGATCGGCGATCGGATCGATCTGACGGCGACCGTCCTGCTGCCGCCGCGCGACTGGCTGTTTGCGCGGTGCGATGCGCGCTTGGCGGACATGTTCGATACCGGTGGTGCCGACGAAGTGGCTGCCTTGTCCGCCCGTTCCGACGTTGCAGCAGACGCCCCCGTCCGGCGCGCGATCGGCGTGCCGGAAATCGCCGACTGGTTGGGCGGCCTGCTGAACCGCCACGACGCCATCACCCGCGCCGCCGCCGCCACACGCCAGTATGCCAAGCGCCAATACACATGGTTCCGCAACCAGCCGCCACCTACCTGGGAGCGTTTGGTCGAGACACAAACATTGGATAATCTGCGCAATATTGAAATAAGATTACGCTTATAGCGGTTGACGCATCATTTTTATATCGGTAGCAGCCGCCGCGGGCACCTGATATTGCAGGTGCGAAGTCGATTGCAGGAACCGTCACCGTGACCGAATTGAGTGGAGCCAACATCCTGGTCCAGGCGCTGACCGATCTCGGTGTCGAGGTCGTGTTCGGCTATCCGGGCGGTGCGGTGCTGCCGATCTACGACGCGCTGTTCCAGCAGTCGAAGATCCGCCACATCCTGGTTCGTCACGAACAGGCGGCGACGCATGCGGCGGAAGGCTACGCCCGCGCGACCGGCAAGCCGGGCGTCGTGCTCGTCACCTCCGGCCCCGGCGCGACCAACGCGGTCACCGGGATCACCGACGCGCTGATGGATTCGATCCCGATGGTCGTCATCACCGGCCAGGTTCCAACCGGCCTGATCGGCACCGACGCGTTTCAGGAGGCCGACACCGTCGGCATCACGCGCCACTGCACCAAGCACAATTATCTGGTGAAGGATCCGGCAACGCTGGGCGCGACGGTGCACGAGGCGTTTCACATCGCAACGTCGGGCCGCCCCGGCCCGGTCGTCGTCGACATCCCCAAGGACGTCCAGGTCGCCACCGCGCGCTACGCGGCGCCCGGTCCCATCCAGCACAAGACCTATCGCCCGCAGGTCGAACCCGACAGGGCGGCGATCGAACAGGCGGTCGACATGCTCGCCGCGGCCGAGCGCCCGGTGCTCTACACCGGCGGCGGCGTCATCAATGCCGGGCCAGAGGCGTCGCGGCTGCTGCGCGAACTGGTTGCGCTCACCGGCGCGCCGGTCACATCGACGCTGATGGGCCTGGGCGCCTTTCCGGCATCCGCGCCCGAATGGCTCGGCATGCTGGGCATGCACGGCACCTACGAGGCCAATTACGCGATGAACAAGGCCGATCTGGTCATCGCCGTCGGTGCGCGGTTCGACGATCGTGTCACCGGCCGCCTCGACGCGTTCAGCCCGAACAGCCGCAAGGTCCACATCGATATCGACCGGTCGAGCGTGAACAAGACCGTCCGCATCGACCTGCCCGTCATCGCCGATGCCCGCGCCGCGCTCGCCGCGATGTTGGAGGTGTGGGGCAAGCGCGAGCATCCCAAGCCCGACCTCACCGAATGGTGGAGCCGGATCGAGGGTTGGCGCCAGGCCAAATGCCTCGACTTTCCCGAAGGCGACGGCACCGAAATCATGCCGCAGCGCGCGATCCGCGCGCTGTACGAGGCGACCAGGCACCGCGCGCCGATCGTGTCGACCGAGGTCGGCCAGCACCAGATGT
>DASTEN010000415.1:0-2502 GCA_035709645.1 Sphingomonas sp. | reverse complement strand
GAAAGCGAAAATGCGATGTGCGTCTGCCGACATGGCCCACGCGCCGGAGACTTGGTCCGGTGCGACCGCAGCGCCCACGCGAACCGCCGGGGCGGTTGGGTGGAGGCGGAGCGGGTTATGCCTCATTGTCAGCGTCAACCTGGTTGCGCGCGCGACCAGGCGGTCGCGGCGATCTTTCCTGAACGTCGGCAGGACGATCCGGGCGATCCTCTGCGGCCACCCTTCCTCCCGACATAGGGGGCGTAGCACCCATGGACCAGCCCGGCAACCGTCGTACCGCGCCAAATCGTTGCGCAGGCGACCGTCGCGCGGGTCGGAAAGTCGTTTCGCTACCGAAACCGGCAACCCGTTGCCGCCATGCCGGCAAAAATATGCCGAACGGCAAATTTACCAGTTCGCTCAACGGCGCCTTGGCAAGCGGCGCCCTAGGACAGGGCCACAGGGATCAAAGGGAATAACCCTCATGTCTTTTGGCTGGACCGCCGCTGCGGGGACGCGGCATAGGTCGTGTGTGCTTGCTTTTCTCGCCCTCGTCGCCGGGCTGTTCACCGGCGTGCCGAGCTGGGCGGGGACCGTGCGCGACATCCGGGTCGAGCGCGGACAGATCGTGCTGACGTTCGACGAACGCGTGGCGGAAGCGTCGAGCTTCGTGCTGAACGAGCCGCGGCGCATCGCGATCGACCTGAGCGGCGCGGCGCCGGGCGGACGCGCCAGCGTCGGCGGGCCGATCATGGGCGTTCGCCAGGCGGCGCGCGATGGCGGCGCACGCGTGGTGCTGGATCTCGAACGGCCGGCGATCGTCACCGAGGGCAGCTTCGGCGACGACGGGCGGACGCTGACTCTGCAACTCAAGTCGGTCGACGACGGCCGCTTCGCCCGTGCATCGGCCGAGGGGCGCAAGACCTTTCTGCCCGATACGACCTTCCTGATGCCGGCCAAGGCGAGCGGCTACAGCGTGACGATGCGGGTGCCGGCCGCGGCCAAGGCGCTGCCGCTGCCGCGCGTGGTCGGATCGGGCAACCGCCCGCTGGTGGTGATCGATGCCGGGCACGGCGGGCACGATCCCGGCGCCATCTCGCCCGACGGCAGCTTGCAGGAAAAGGACCTGACGCTGAAGGTCGCCAAGGCGATCCGCGATGAACTGGTGTCCTCGGGCCGTGCGCGCGTCGCGCTGACCCGCGACGACGACCGCTTCCTGGTCCTGCGCGAACGCTACGAGATCGCACGGCGGATGGGAGCCGCGCTGTTCATTTCGATCCACTGCGACAGCGCCGGCAACCCCGAGGCGACCGGGGCCACCGTCTACACGCTGTCCGAAATCGCGTCCGACAAGGAAGCCGCGCGGCTGGCAGCGCGCGAGAACAAGGCCGACGTGCTGGCCGGTATCGACCTGGCCGATGCGGGTGCGGATATCTCGCAGATCCTGATCGACCTGACCCAGCGCGAGACGATGAACACCTCCGCCAGCTTCGCGCGCGTGCTGGGGCGCGAGGCGCGGCCGCTAATCCCGACCAAGGCGACGTTCCACCGCATGGCGTCGCTGATGGTGCTGAAGGCGCCCGATGTGCCCTCGATCCTGTTCGAAACCGGCTATATCTCGAACCAGAACGACGCCGATTTCCTCAATTCGCGCGAGGGTCGCGAAAAGGTGGCGCAAAGCGTCCGCCGCGCGGTCGAGGTCCACTTCGCAACCCGCATGGCGAGCCGGGGTGGCTCGGATGGGGTGGCGGAATAGAAGAAATTTTCTCAGAAGACGGCGCAAAGCCGCAAAGCCGCAAAGCCGCAAAGGCGCACAGGATGGCTCGCGTGCGCCATACGTTGGCCGCGCCGGCAGCCATCGTAATCCGCAAGGCCTCGCTGATGCGAGACGATGACCAAGAGCGATACCTCCTCGCGGCTTCGCGCCTTCTCTGAACCCATTCCTTTTCTTCGACTTCCCCCGCGACGCACGTGCGGCTAGAACGCGCCCGCAATGCCCGATACCAGCCAGACCGACCCGCGCGCGGCGCGCGCCATTCGCGAGCCCGGCCGGTTTCGGCGTCTGTGGGCGCGGCGCTGGGTGCGGATTTTCGGCTATCTCGCCGCGATCGGCCTGGCCGCAGTCGCCGGCCTGTGGTTCGCGGTGTCGCGCGATTTGCCCTCGGTCGAAAAGCTGCGCGCCTACGAACCGTCGCTGCCGACCAACGTTCGCGACCGCGACGGCCAACCGCTGCAAAGCTATGCCCGCCTGCGCCGCGTGGAGCTGAGCTACGACGAATATCCGCCGCTGCTGGTGAAGGCGTTCCTGGCCGCCGAGGACCGGACCTTCTTCGAACATTCCGGCGTCGACTATCCCGGCATCGTCGCTGCCTTCATCACCAATCTGAAAAGCGACAAGCGGCCGATCGGCGCGTCGACCATCACCCAGCAGGTCGCCAAGAACCTGCTGGTCGGCAACGAGGTCAGCTATGTCCGCAAGGCGCGCGAGGCGCTGCTCGCCTACAAGATCGAAGGCGCGCTGAC
>DASTEN010000414.1:0-5306 GCA_035709645.1 Sphingomonas sp. | reverse complement strand
AAACCGACCATATCGAGGTGCTTCGCCGGTACCGGCCGGGCGACCTGTACGACGCGCGGAAGGTCGACGACCTGCGACAGGCGCTGGTCGCGACCAGTCTGTTTCAGTCGGTCGCGGTCGAGCCGCAGCGGACCGGGCGCGCCGGTCCGGACGGCACGGAAGAGGTCGATCTGCTCGTCACGCAGAACAAGGGCCCGGCGCGCACCCTGGCCGGGCAGGTCGGCTATGGCACCGGTGAGGGCTTCACGCTGCAAGGCAGCTGGACGCATCGCAACCTGTTCCCGCCCGAAGGCGCCCTGATTGTCAGCGGTATCGCAGGAACGCAGCAACAGGGTCTCGGCGTCACCTTCCGCCGGTCGAACGCCGGCCGTCGCGACCGTACCGTCACCGCGATCGCATCGGCGAACCGGCAAGATTATGATGCGTTCGAAGCCTTCACCGGCACGCTGTCGGGACGCATCAGCTATGATTCGACCCCGATCTGGCAAAAGAAGTGGACCTATTACTACGGCTTCGAACTGGTCGGTACCAATGAAGACGTCTACGATTTCACGCTGCTGGATCGGGTGCGGCGAACCTATTTCATCGGCGCGCTGCCGGCCTATGTCGGCTATGATTCTTCGGACGATCTGCTGAACCCGACCAAGGGTTTCCGCGTGAAGCTGAACGTCAGCCCGGAAGCATCGATCAACCGCGGCACCCGCCCGTACGCGCGCGGCATGCTGGAGGGAACGGCCTATTACCCGGTGACGAGCAGCATCGTCATTGCCGGGCGGGCGCGGGTCGGCGCGATCGGCGGGATCGCGCGCGACGATCTTGCGCCGTCCCGTCGCTATTATGCCGGCGGCGGCGGGTCCGTGCGTGGGTTCGGTTTCCAGCAACTCGGCCCCAAGACCGAGGAGCCGAACCCCAAGTTCGATCCGAACGATCCCGAGACCAAAGAACCGCCAACCATCTTCCGCCCGATCGGCGGCCGCAGCTTCAACGAATTCGCGATCGAGGCGCGCTATCGCTTCGGCAACTTCGGTATCGTGCCGTTTCTCGACGCGGGGCAAGTGTACGACAGCACCCTGCCGAAGGGGTCGGACCTTCGGTTCGGTGCCGGCATCGGTGGGCGTTTCTATACCAATTTCGGCCCGTTGCGGGTCGATGTCGCCACCCCGATCGCGCGCAAGCCGGGTGAATCCAAGATCGCACTCTACCTCTCGATCGGGCAGGCCTTCTGATGGCCGACACTGTCGATACGACCGTCGTGGTCAAGGAACGCCGCCCCATGTGGCAGACGATCGTCAAATGGGTCGGCATCGCCATCGCCGGACTGGCGCTGCTGGTGGTGCTGGCGATGGTCGGCATCAATACGCAGCCTGGCCGCCGCTTCGTTGCCGATCGCATCGCCGGCTATACGATGGCCAATGGCATCAACGTCCGGATCGGCCGGATCGACGGGTCGATCTATGGCGATATGCGTCTGCGCGACGTGCGGGTGCGTGATCAGAAGGGCGTCTTCCTGACGTCGCCCGAACTGCGCGTCGACTGGCGACCGTTCGCCTTCGCGCGCAATCATGTTGACATCCGGCAGCTGACCAGCCCGCTGATCAGCATGAGCCGCCTGCCGGTGCTGAAACCGGTGCCGAGCGATCCAAACGCGCCGCTGCTGCCGGATATCGATATCGATGTGAACCGACTGGCGATCGATCGCATCGACTTGGCGCCAGAGGTCAGCGGCGAACGGCGGCTGGCGAGGCTGGCCGGTACGGTTCATATCGCCGACCGGCGTGCCCAGGTGCAACTCGACGGGCGGACGCTGATGGGGCCTGGGATCGCCGGTGGCGACCGTGTCGCGTTGCGGCTCGATGCCGTGCCGGACAGCAACCGATTCGACCTGAAGCTGAACGTACAGGCACCGGCCAACGGGTTGGTTGCGAGCATGGCGGCACTGGACGCGCCGCTGACGCTGGCGATCGACGGCCGCGGCGACTGGCAGCGCTGGACCGGGCGCGCGCTGTCGACGCTGGGCGGCGGTAACCTCGCCGATCTGCGCGTCGAAGGGCGCGATGGCAAGTTCGTGGTGCGCGGGACGACGCAGCCCGGACTGTATCTGAAGGGGCCGGTCGAACGGTTGACTGCGCCGCGGCTCGACGTGGCGATCGACGCGGCCTTTGCCGATCGTGTCGCCGATACCAAGATGCTGTTCCGTTCCAGCGCGTTGCAGGTCACCGGTGATGGAAAGCTGAACCTGGCGGACAGCCGGTTTTCGAATTTCAAGGCGACGGCCATGCTGCTGACGCCGGGCGCGATCGCGCCGAACCTGAACGGGCGCGACGTCCGACTGGCGGTCGCCCTGGATGGCCCGTTCGCGACGCCCGTCGTCGACTATAAGCTGCGTGCGGCCGCACTCGGCTTTGGCGAGACGGTCGTGCAGGGGTTGTATGCGGAGGGGCGTGCGCGGGTAAATGCCGATCGCATCATGATCCCGGTCGCGGCAAAAGCGAGTCGCGTGGCCGGACTGAATGCGGCGGCGGGCGGATTGCTGACCAACGTAACGCTCAACGGCGACCTGGCCATCAACGACGGAACCCAGATCCTGTCGGACAATCTGCGCATCCGATCCGACCGGATCGATGCGACCGCAGTCGTCGCGGCCAACTTGGCGACCGGCCGCTATGCCGGTGCGCTGAAGGGGCGGGTGAACGACTATCGTGTCGAAGGCTTCGGCATCGTCAACCTGACCACCGACGCGCAACTCTACACACCCGCAAGCGGCGGCTTCGGTATCCGCGGGCGGGTGGTCGCGCGGACGTCGCGCATCTTCAACGATGGCGCGCGCGACTTCCTGGGCGGCAATGCGATCGCCCGGGTCGACCTTGACTATACGCCGCAGGGCATCATCGTCTTCAACAACTTGCGGGTGAACGCGCCGCAGTTCCGCGTGACGCGCGGTGCGGGGCGCTATGATCCGGCCGGGCCATTGCTGATCGATGCCGATGCCTATTCCACTGTCTACGGGCCGGTCAGTGCGCGCGTCACGGGCACGCTGTACGCGCCGGTCGCTACGATCCGCGCCGCGCGTCCGGGGCTGGGTGTCGGGCTGAATGGTGTGACGGCAACGATCCGCGGGCAGGGCAGCCGCTATGCGATCGTCGCACGCGGCGGGTCGGACTATGGCCCGTTTTCCGCCGACCTGCTGCTGTCGACCGGCCCGCGGCTGACCGCCGACATCCGCACCGCACGCTTTGCCGGCATCGATTTCCGCGGACGGGTCGAACAGACGCCTTCGGGGCCATTCGCCGGGCAACTGGCGTTCAACGGGTCGGGCGTGAATGGCACACTGCGGCTCGCGGCGCAGGGCGCTGTGCAACGCGCCGACGTCAACGCACGCGCCCTGAACGCCGTCATTCCTGGCAGCGCCGGGCTGACGATCGGTCGCGCGATCATTGTCGGCACTGCCATCCTCTATCCGAACCAGCCGGCGATCACCGGCGATGCGCAGATCGCCAACCTGAAGATGGGTGACTTCCTGTTGCGCACCAGCCGGGTCAAGCTCGACTATCGCGGCGGCAGCGGAACGGCGCAGGCGTTCGCCGAAGGATCGTCGGGCGTTCCGTTCCGCGTCGGTATGAACGCGCGCTTCTCGCCGCAACTGTGGTTGGCGGCACTCCAGGGACAGGCCAACGGGATCAACTTCCGTACCGCTCAGCCGGCGCGGATCGTGCCCGAACGCGGCGCCTACCGGTTGCAATCGACCCGGATCGATTTCGACCAGGGGTCGCTGCGTCTTGCCGGTCGGTATGGCGGGGGTATCGAGGTGCAGTCGCAGCTCGATCGGCTGGACTTGTCGATCGCCAATGCCTTCATTCCCGGCATCGGTCTCGGCGGCCAGGCGAGCGGCAGTCTCGACTTCCGTCAGCCGACCGGCGCCAGCTTTCCGCAGGCGGAAGCGAAGCTGCGGATAGCCAACTTCACACGGTCGAGCCTCGCGTCGGTTTCCACGCCGGTCACTATCGTCTTTGCCGGGCGCCTGGTGCCGGACGGCGGCGACGCGCGCGCGATCGTCCAGCGCGGGACGACGACCGTCGGACGCATGGTCGCGACTCTGCGCCCGCTGCCACCGGGTAGCGGCAGCTGGACGACGCGCCTGTTGGCCGCGCCGCTGTCGGGCGGCGTCCGCTACAACGGACCGGCGGGCGTGCTGTTCTCGTTCGCGGGTCTGTCCGGACAGCAGGTGAGCGGGCCGATCGGCATCGCAGCCGACTTCGGCGGGCGCGTGTCGGCGCCGCAGCTGACCGGCGTCGTGCGCGCGAGCAACCTGACCTACGACAATGAAACCTACGGCACGCGGCTGACCAACATGCGGCTGAACGGCCGCTTCACCAACGACCGGTTCGATCTGACCGATATGGCGGCGCAAGCGGGCGAGGGCACGGTAAGTGCGCAAGGGTCGGTCGGCCTGGGTGCCGACGCCGGCTTCCCCATCGACGTTCGCGCGACGCTCAACGACGCGCGCCTTGCCCGCAGCAATGCTTTGGGTGCGACCGCGACGGGCACGATCCGCGTCACCAATTCCGCGCAGGACGGTGGCCTGATCCAGGGCGAGCTGGTGATACCCGAGGCGCGCTATCAGGTCGTGCGACAGGGAGCCGCCGAAGTGCCCGAGCTGACCGGCGTGCGGCGCAAGAGCGATATCGCGCGAGCGGCGGGCAGCCGCGCGAACGCGCCCGCGGCGTCGCCGCCCGGCCTGTTCAAGCTGGCACTGCGCGTGCGGGCCGACAATCGTCTGTTCGTATCCGGCATGGGGCTGGAATCGGAATGGGAGGCGGCCTTGCGCGTCGGCGGCACATCGGCCGCGCCCAGCGTAACGGGCGAAGCTCGGGTCGTCCGCGGCACGTACAGCTTTGCCGGCAAGCGCTTCGATCTGACCCGCGGCGTCGTTCGCTTCCGCGGCGGTCCGATCGGCGACCCGGAACTCGACATCGCGGCGACCACCACGACGCAGGGCATCACCGCGACGATCACGATCGGCGGGTCGGCGCAACAACCGCAACTGACCTTCACGTCGACGCCGAACCTTCCGCAGGACGAGGTCCTATCGCGGCTGCTGTTCGGCAGTTCGGTCACCAACTTGTCGGCGACCGAGGCCATCCAGCTGGCCGCGGCGTTGAATTCGCTGCGCGGATCGGGTGGCGGCGGGCTCAACCCTCTGGGCAAGCTGCGCAGCGTCACCGGAATCGACCGGCTGCGTATCCTGGGCGCGGATCAGGCGACCGGGCGCGGAACGGCGCTGGCGGCCGGGCAGTATCTGACCGATG
>DASTEN010000413.1:0-8072 GCA_035709645.1 Sphingomonas sp. | reverse complement strand
CCCCTCCACCAAGCTGCGCTTGGTCCCCCTCCCCGTGCCGGGGAGGATTTTGGGCGGGCCGCTGCTCGGTTGGCGGGGCGCGTTTGTGCTGGCGTCGGGTGGGCGCCTGAGACCTTCTGGTCGGCCACCCCGGCCGAAGTCGCCGCGCTGTTCTGCGATCCTGCCGACAGCGTGGCCACGCTCACATCCGCCGATCTCTCGAAACTGATGGAGGCGCACCCCGATGGATGAGGAAATCGAACGGCTGGTCGTCAGCGTCCGCGCCGACACCGCGACCTTCGCGCGCGACGTGGCCGACATGCGCGCCAGCCTGGACGGCCCACTGGAGGCGGGTGCAGCCCGCGCCGGGCAGGCGATCGAAGCCGGGCTGCTGCGGGCGGTGCGGACCGGCAAGCTGGGATTCGAAGATCTGAAACGCGTCGTGCTGTCGGTGCTGGCCGAGATCGCCGAGGCAGCGCTGCGGGCGGGCATCGCATCGATCGGGACCGCGGGCGGCAGCGGCGGCAGCCTGGTGGCTGGCGGGGCGCCGGGCCGGGCGACCGGCGGGCCGGTCGGACCCGGCACCGCCTATCTGGTCGGGGAACGCGGACCCGAACTGTTCGTGCCGACGACCAGCGGACGCGTGCTGGCGACCGGTAGCGGCGGTGGCGGCGGCCGCGACGTGCGGGTGTCGATCACCATCGCCGCGCCGCCGGGGGCGGGCGGCGATGTCGCGCCGGCGATGCTCGCGCGGTCGGGGCGACAGGTCGCACGCGCGGTCCGCGCCGCGCTGGAGGGGATGGACTGATGGCCTGCTGGTTGAGCACCGAAGCGCCAAAGGATGGGATCGAGGCATTCATCCACCGCTTCGATCCCCGTTTCTGGACCGTCAATTTCCCGCGGCCGATGATGGCGAGCGTGATTGCCACCGGTCACGACGCGCTGAGGGTCGATGCGGTCTTCTATCGCACCGATGATCTGGCCGGGCTGATCTGGGACGCCGAGGACGCACACGACCATCCGCTGCTGGCCTATGAGACGGCGCGTGACTTTCGGGACTGCCGGTTGCGGTTTCGCTGGCGGTCGCACGGCATCAGGCCGTTGGATGCGGTCAACGGCCCGACGCTGACCATCGAGGGGCGCGATGCCGACGGGACCCCGCGGGCCTGGTACGTCCGGATGTGGAACTACGCGATCGGCACGCCCGAGGATGCGGTGATCGCGATCGACTTCGCGTCCGTGCTGGGCGGCTTCGCGTTGCCGGATGAGGCCGATCCGGTGTTCGCCGGCGACGTCGACCGGATGTTCGTGTCGCTGGTGCCGGCAGGATATGACGGCGCTGACGACGGACTTGCCGCGCCGCAGGAGGCGTGGGTCGAACTCACCGACATCGTCTGCGACGGGCCCGGCGCGGTGCTGTCGCTGGCCGACACGATCGTGCCCACGCATGGGCTGGAAATCGCCAGCGGCTATGACGACAGCTACCACCTGACCCCGGCACGATTGCTGCGCAACGCCCTGCACCTGGGGTATCGCGGTGCCATCGTCCATTATGTCGGGATGAGCCATTTCTTCCGGCTCGCGCGCGACGGCGATGCGTATCGGGTAACGCTGGCGGGCGGTGCGTTGAACGTCGCTGCCGCGGCGTGGCACCGCGACTTCGCCGCGCGGGCGAAGGCGCTGGGCTATGACGTCGTCTGGTCGCTGTCGTACGAGCTGTTCGCCGCGCATGCGCCCGACGCCTGGCAGCAACGGGCTTGGGACGGGGCACCGGCGCGGACCGGTTGGGTGCCGCCATCGGCGCTGCTGTCGCCGGCGAACGCGGACGCGATGGCGTATCTGCAGGCGGTCGCGGTCGCGTTCGTCGGGTTGGCGATCGATGCCGGGCTGATCGTGCGGTTCCAGGTCGGCGAACCCTGGTGGTGGGTGATGCCCGACGGTCGGCCCTGCCTGTACGACGCGGCGGCGCGCGCGGCATTGGGCGCGCTGGCAATCGAGATCCCGTCGCTGCGCGGGACCATGACACCGGCGCGGACCGCACTGCTGGATGGGGCAGGCGAATTGCTGGCACGGTCGACCGCAGCGCTGACCGCGGCGGTGCGGGCGGTGGCACCGGATGCGGAAACGTTGCTGCTGGCCTATCTGCCGACGATCCTCGACCCGCTGGCGCCGGAGGCCAAGCGGGCGAACCTGCCACTGGGCTGGGCCCGGCCGGCGTTCGACGTGCTGCAACTGGAGGATTACGACTGGTGCGCGACCGGCAACCCGGCGGCGACCGCGCGCGGCATCGCCGCGGCGGGTGCGCGGCTGGGCTATCCGGTCGATCACCAGCATTACCTGGCGGGCTTCGTCTTGCGGCCGGAGGATCGCGCGCAATGGGCTGCGATCGATGCGGCGGCGGATGCCGCCCGGGCGCGCGGGGTCGCGCGCAGCGTCGTCTGGGCGCTGCCGCAGGTGATGCGCGACGGCTTCGTTCATTTCGATGGGGAGGGGGACATGATCGCTTTCGACGACGTGCGTTTTCCGCTGGCACTGGGCCGCGAGGTCGAGGTGACGACGGAACATTCGACCGCGATCGTCGCGAGCGCCGGCGGGCATGAGGCGCGTAATGCCGGCTGGGCGCAGGCGCGGACGCGCTACGACGTCGGACCGGGCGTCCGCAGCGAAGCCGATATCGCGCGACTGCTGGCCTTCTATCGCGCGCGGATGGGCCCTGCGCGCGGCTTTCGCCTGCGCGATCCGTTCGACTGGCAGGGGGTGGGCGAACGGTTGGGCACGGGCGACGGGGTGCGGATGCGGTTCGCGCTGGTGAAGCGGTACGACGGGGTCGAGCGCCGTATCACACGGCCGACGCCGGGCACGTTGACGGTGTTCGTCGACGGCGCGGCGACCGCGGGCTTCACGCTGGAGGCGGGGGGATATGTCGCCTTCGATGCGCCGCCGGCCGCAGGCGCGGTCGTGTCCGCCAGCTTCGACTTCGACGTGGCGGTGCGCTTCGCCGACGATCGCCTGAGCGTGAACCGGGCGACGTTTCTGGCCGGCGAGGCGCCGAGCGTGCCGCTGGTCGAGGTGCGCGAGGTATGAGCTGGCTCGACGGACCGTTGACCACGCTGGCGTTGTGCTGGTGGATCGCACGACGCGACGGCGTCGCGATCGGTCTGACCGCGCATGATCGTGACCTGACGATCGACGGCAATGTGTACCGCGCGGCACCGGGAATGACGCCGTCGGCGATCCGGCGGCGCGACCCGGGCCAGGCCGACACGATGGACGTGACGGGGGCGCTGGCCAGCGGGGCGATCACCGAGGCCGATCTGCTCGGCGGGCGCTGGGACGGTGCGCGGATCGCGATCTTCGCGGTCGACTGGACCGATACCGACAATCGCGTGGCGCTGGGGGAAGGGACGCTGGGCGCGATCGAGACGGCGGACGGGGGCTTCACCGCCGAACTGCGCGGCAGCGGGGCGGCGCTGGATGCGCCGGCCAGCGAGACGACATCGCCGGAATGTCGCGCAGACCTGGGCGACCGGCGGTGCCGCGTGGCGATGGCCGGGCGACGACGGATGGCGGTCGTCGTCGGCGTCGACCAGGACCGGATCACGCTGGATGGCGGCCCGCCGACGCCGGGGGCGTGGACCGGCGGGCGCCTCCGCTGGTTCGACGGCGCGAACAGCGGGCTGGAGGATGGCGTCGCCGCATCCGACGGCGACGCGCTGCATATCGCAGGCGTGGCGCGCTTTCCGATCGCGGTCGGCGACCGCTGCGAGGTGATCGAGGGCTGCGACAAGAGCCTGGCGACGTGCGCTGCACGCTTTGGCAACGCGGTGAACTTTCGCGGCGAACCCTTCCTGCCGGGGATCGACCTGCTCGCGCGATATCCGTCGGCATGAGCCAGGGTGACGACGCCGTGCGCCGGGCGCGGGCGGCGGTGGGAACGCCGTTCCGGCTGCACGGCCGCGACGCAGACGGGCTCGATTGCGTCGGGCTGGTGGCGATCGCGTGGGCGCTGCCCGTGCCGACCGGATACCGGTTGCGGACGGGCGATCCGCTGATGGTGGCGCGGGCGGCGGCGGCGCTGGGCCTGACGCCCGCGGCCGAGGGGCGGGCGGGCGACGTGCTGCTCTTCGCCAGCGGACCCGGCCAACTGCATCTGGGAATCGATAGCGGTGCGGGCATGGTCCACGCCGATGCGGGCTTGCGCCGCGTCGTCGAGCGCCCGGGCACCGCACCCTGGCCACTGCTGGCACGGTGGCGAAAGGAGGGCTGAGCGACGATGGCGACGATAATCCTGACCGCGGTGGGAACGGCGCTGGGCGGGCCGATCGGCGGCGTGCTGGGGGCGATGGCCGGCCAGGCGATCGACGCGCGGCTGTTTCGCGCAGCCCCGCGCGACGGGCCACGGCTGACCGACCTTGCGCTGCAGAGCTCGTCCTACGGCACGCCGATCCCCAAGCTGTTCGGAACGATGCGGGTGGCGGGCACCGTCATCTGGTCGACCGACCTGATCGAACATGTGTCGCGCGACGGCGGCGGCAAGGGGCGGGCGGGAACCACCCGCTATACCTATTCCGCATCGTTCGCGGTCGCGCTGTCGGCCCGGCCGATCCTGTCGGTCGGGCGGATCTGGGCGGACGGCAAGCTGCTGCGCGGTGCGGCGGGCGACTTCAAGACGACGACGCGCTTCCGCCTGCATATGGGCGACGAAGCGCAGACGGCCGATCCGCTGATCGCATCTGCTGAGGGCGGGGAGACGACGCCGGCGTTTCGCGGGCTGGCCTATGCCGTGTTCGAGGATCTGGCGCTGGCCGATTTCGGAAACCGCATCCCGTCGCTGACCTTCGAAGTCATCGCCGATGTCGCCGACGTCGATAGCGGTGCCATCCTGGCGGCGATGTCGGGCGGCGTCATCGACGGCACCACGGGTGCGCTCGTCGGCGGCTATGCCGGGCATGGCGATACCGTGCGTGGACCGGGTATCGATCTGCTCCAGGCGAGCGGCGGGTGGCTGCGCGGCGACGGCGGCCGCCTGACGGTTCATGCCGGCTCAGGGGAGAGCGTGGCGCTGGCCGACCTTGGCGCCGGTCGTGGCGCGCGGCGGGCACGCAGCCTCGCCGCCGCCGACAGCGCGCCGCGATCGGTCACGCTGCAGCATCACGATCCCGCCCGCGACTACCAGATCGGCCTGCAACGCGCGCGCCGCGCCGGGGCGGGCGCGCGGACGCTGGCGATCGAGCTGCCGGCGGCGATCGATGCGGCGACGGCGAAGGGCCTGGCGGCGGCGACCCTGCATCGGCTGGATACCGAGCGCGAGCGGCGGACACTGTCGCTCGACTGGCGCTCGCTCCACGTCGTGCCCGGCGACCGGGTGCGTATCGCGGGGGAGGCGGGGCTGTGGCGCGTCGTCGAGGCCACGCTGGAGGCGATGGTGCTGACGATCGACCTCGTCCGCATCGCCCGCCCCCCGGTTGCGGCACCGGCGACGTCGGGTGCGGTCGTCGCCGCACCGGACCAGCGGGCCGGCAGGACGATCCTGCACGCCATGGAGCTGCCCGCGCTCGACGATGCGGTGCTGGCCGCTCCACGGATCGCAATCATGGCGGCGGGGACCGAGGCGGGATGGCGGGGGGCGGGCATCCAGATCAGCCTGGACGGCGGTACGACGTGGATCCCGCGCGGTGCGACGATGGGGCTGGCGGTGCTCGGGACGCTCATCACGCCGCCCGGTCGCGGAACCGCTACGCTGGAGGATCGCCACGGCACGCTCGAGGTGCTGCTGGCCCGCGACGACATGATGCTGGCCGATGCCGATACGGACGCGCTGGACCGTGGGGCCAATCTGGCGATGGTCGGCGACGAACTGCTGCAGTTCGGGCGCGCGGAGCGGCTGGCGGGCCGCCGATGGCGTTTGCGCACCCTGTGGCGCGGGCGGCGCGGGACCGAAAGGGGAATCGGTGCAGCGGCGGTCGGCGACCGGTTCGTTCTGCTGGAGCCGGATGCGCTGATGGCGATCGACCTGCCGGTGGGCGCCATCGGTACGCACGTCGCCGTGATGGCAAGCGGGGTGGGGGACGGCGACGATCCGGTCGTCCGAAGCGTCGCGGTCGACGGAAGGTCGGTTGCCCCACCGCCGCCGGTCCATGCCTCGCGCGTCCGCACCGCCGATGGCCTGGACATCCTGCGCTGGGTGCGCCGCAGTCGTGCCGGCTGGGCCTGGCGCGACGGGGTCGCAACGCCGCTGGCAGAGGAGACGGAGGTCTACGGCCTGCGCGTCGTCGGGCAGGACGGCGCGGACCGCATGACGACGGTGGCCCAAGCCGAGGTGCCGGGCGCGGCGATGTCGGTCGAGATCCGGCAGATCGGCACCCTGGCCGCGTCCCGGCCACTGATTTTCGACCTGTAACATGAAGGGAACCGACGTGACCGAGACGACCGCCCGCCTGAGCCTGCCGATGATCGTGCCGGGGCAGGCGCAAAAGGAAATGACCCACAACGAGGCTCTCGCGCTGCTGGCGATCGCCGTCCAGGCCAGTGTGCAGGACGTCGGCATCGACCTGCCGCCAGCCGATCCGGAACCCGGTGCCTGCTGGGTTGTCGGATCGGCGCCCGGGGGAGCATGGACCGGCCAAGCCGACAGGATCGCCGGCTGGACCGCGGGCGGCTGGCGATTCGTCCCCCCGCACAGCGGATTCACCGTCCACATCGCTTCGACCGGGCGGACGGCCGTCTACGAAAACGGCGTCTGGCGGATCGATACGCCGGCAGATGCGATCGCAGTGCCCAGCGGCGGCGATGTCGTTGATACGCAAGCGAGAACAGCGATCGCATCGCTAATATCCGCACTTCGGCAGGTCAGACTCGTCGCACAATAGATGTGACGTTTCTGCAACAAGGCCCGATTTTTGTCGACTTGCGTGGAAACTATCGCCGGTTTAGTGAGTTTGCGCTGTCCGTAGTGACAACCAAGAAAGGGGAACTTATGCGGAAGCTTGCCGTCGTATTGGCGCTTGCATCTACCGCGCTGGCCACTCCCGCCCTCGCCCGCGATGATTCGTGGTACGTAGGCGTCGAGGGCGGTGCGATGATCGTCGAAGATATTGACTTCGACATTCGAACCGCTGCCGGTGTGACCACCGCCAACGCCGCTACTGTCGATCACAAGTATGGCTGGGACGTCGATGGCGTCATCGGTTACGACTTCGGCATGTTCCGTGCGGAAGCCGAAGTCGGCTATCGCCAGGCGAACGTCGATGGGTACCGCTCGAGCGTGACCACGCCGGTTTACGGCACCACCGGTGTTCTGGGCAACCAGGCGTCGGGTAACTTCGACTATGCCGGTGGCCGCACGTCGGCGCTGAGCTTCATGGTCAACGGCCTGCTGGACTTCGGTGACGATGACGGCGTTCAGGGCTTCGTTGGCGGCGGCGTCGGCGTGGCGCGCGTCAAGGCGGACAGCTATGCGCTGAACCGTCGCGGTGCGTTCCTCGACGACTCCGACACCGTGTTCGCATGGCAGGCCCTGGCGGGCGTTCGCGCTCCGCTCGGCGACAACCTGGATGCGACGCTCAAGTATCGCTTCTTCAACGCTGACGACGTTCGTCTGGTGGACGTGACGGGTCGCAGCTACGACGGTCGTTTCCGGTCGCACAGCCTGCTCGGCGGTCTGACCTACAACTTCGGTGGTCCGGAAGCTCCGCCGCCGCCGCCGCCGCCGCCGCCGCCGCCTCCCCCGCCGCCCCCGCCGCCCCCGCCGCCGCCTCCGCCGGCACCGGTGTGCACGCCGGGACCGTACATCGTGTTCTTCGAGTGGGATCGCTCGGACATCACGCCGGAAGCAGCGGGCATCCTGGACAACGCCATCTCGGCGTACCAGAGCTGTGGCAACGCGCAGGTCATGCTGGCCGGCCACGCCGACCGTTCGGGTTCGGCAAGCTACAACGTCGGCCTGTCGCAGCGCCGTGCGGACTCGGTGAAGGCTTACCTCACCGGCCGTGGCATCGGCGACGGTGTGATCTCGACCGAAGCGTTCGGCGAAAGCCGCCCGCGTGTCGAGACTGCCGATGGCGTCCGCGAGCTGCAGAACCGTCGTGTGGAAA
>DASTEN010000412.1:0-5466 GCA_035709645.1 Sphingomonas sp. | reverse complement strand
CGCCGCGGACAGCAGCAGCGGCAGGGCGGGGGGCAAGCGCAACGCCTGCGGGGCGATCGTCCGGACGATCGCGGCGATCGCGGCGCGTTGGGTCGCGGCCGGCACCGGTTTTGGCGTCCCGCGCGGATCGCCCTTCACCGTATAGGCGAAATCGACGCCGCCGACCGATTTCGCCGCGGCGACCATCTGGTAGCGGTGGAGCAGATAGATGGGGACGAACCGACGACGCAGCGTCGACACGGGTTCGCCGGGCAGCAGGTTGCGTTCGCCGAACTGCGCGATGGCGGCGCGGCGCACGGTCATCAACCGGTCGAGTTCGGCGACCGGATCGGCGCCGTCGTCCCACAAGCCGCCCCAGGGCTGGGCGGTATCCGCGCGGCGGGCATTGTCGTCGGGGACGTAGCGCCAGCCCTTGGCGGCGATCGCCGCAGCCTTGGCGTCGGCGGTCGCATCGTCGCCGTACAGCCAGTCGACCGTCGCCACGTCCCAACCACCCAGGCCCGTGCCATAGGCATCCGACAGGTCGGGCTTGCCCGCGACCAGGCCGATCCGGGGCGGGGGATAGTCCATCACCGAGGCGCGCCCCTGCGTGCTGGCGGCGAAATTGTGCGCAAAGCCCAACGAATGGCCGACCTCGTGCGCGGCAAGCTGGCGCAGGCGGGCGATCGCGACCTGCGCGGGATCGTTCGGGCCCCCGGTGCCGGTCAGTGCGGCATCGACCAGCCCCTGGAAGATCTGGATGTCCTGGCGCGCCCGTTCGGACCCGAGCACGACCATGCCACGCAGGATTTCGCCCGTGCGCGGGTCGGTGACCTGCTGGCCATATGCCCAGCCGCGCGTCGCGCGGTCGACCCAGGTGATCATGCTGTACCGCGCATCGAGCGGGTCGGCGCCGTCGGGCAGGACACGCACGTCGAACGCATCGACGTAGCCCGCCTCCTCGAACCCCGCCTTCCACCAGCCCGCGCCCTCGATCAGCGCACTGCGGATCGGTTCGGGCGCGGCCGGATCGACGTACCAGATGATCGGCTGTCTGACCCGCGATCGCGCCGAACGGGGATCGATCTTTTCCAGTCGGAAGCGGTTGGCGAGGTCGAAGACCACGTCCTGCCCGAGCGGGGCGCCGTAATCGACCGCCTGCGTCGCGAACCCGGTCACACGCGGGTCGGCGCGGCGCGGGACATATCCGGGTGCCGGCAGGGCCATGAAACTGTGATGGACGCCCAGCGTCACGCGCCGCGGTTCGGGGGCGATGTTGCCGACCTCGGCGCCGGGCGTGTCGGAGACGTAGGTCTGGATCGAATCGACTTCGACGTTTCTGGGGAAGGCCTTCACGGTCGCAGGGTCGGCGGTGGACAGGCCGGCATCGAGCTTGAAGCCCCGTCCGGCACCCTGCGCCGCCCCACCGCCCAGACTGCCGCCCTCCTGCCCCAGTGCAGCGCCGATGCCCAGCGTGTCGCTGGCCAGGAACGGGGCGATATCGACGACGATCGTCCCGTCGGCATTGGTCCGGTCGATGTCGCCCATCCAGACGACCGACGTCGCGAAATCGGGCGAGCGCGCGTCGGGACGACCGGGCACGCGGAATCGCGGATTTTCGTACTGGATCGCGATGCGCCGGCCGATGCGGCGGAAGGCGAGGAGCTGCGTCTCGCCGATCCTGCCGCGATCGAGCGACGTGGGTGCGGCCCCCAGGCCGGTGCGGAGGGCAGGGGTGTAAAGGTAGCGGCCGGCGACGCCGTCGGCATCGGGGCGGGGCAGGGTGACCAGAATCCGGCCGGTCGTCTGATTACCCTCGACGCGCAGCAACGGGGCCTGTGCCGCAGCGCCGGTCGGCGCATGGTCCTGCGCATCGACGGGTGTCGCAAGCGCGAGCGCGAGCAGCGACACCGAAAGCCTGACCATCATGCGCTGTGCCCCGTTTCTGCGTTTTCCCGATCGGACTATGCCGGCGGGGGCGGGGGCGGACAAGCCGCCCGCAGCCGCCGCAGCATCGGCGTCACGACCGGCGTCGTCAGCATCGTGCTGGCTACCGCCATCAGCAGCAGCGCGGTGAAGGTCGCCGACGTGATGATCCCCTTGTCCAGCAGGATGTTGGCGAAGATGATCATGATCAGCGCCTTGGTCTGCAACAGCCATCCGATGACGTGCGTTTCCCGCCGCGGCCACCCCAGGATGCGCCCGGCCGCATGCACGCCGATCAGCTTGCCGCCGACGCTGGCCACCAGCAACAGCCCGGCTGCGGCGAAGACGATCGGGCCGCCCGTCTCCCAGCTGGTCTTCAATCCCGTCGACAGGAAGAACACCGGCATCGCGACGAGCAGGATCGTACCGCGAAATTCGTCCATCGCCTCCAGTTCGAACCAGTCGGCGTCCAGGATCGCTCCGGACAGGAACGCGCCGACCATGTAATGCAGGCCCGACCAGTCTGCGCCCAACCCGCACGCGGCCAGCCAGATGATGCCGACCGACCAGCGATCGGCCTTGCCCAATCGCCGGATCAGCATCCGGACCAGGACGGCGGCGACGGCGAAGGCGATCAGAAAGCCCACCTGCCGCCCGATCCGGTCCCAGTCGAGCAGGATCAGCGCCAGCACGCCCCAGATCGCGATGTCGTCGGCGCTGGCGTAGCGCAGGATCCGCTGACCGAGCGGCGCGCGCAGGATGTCGAGTTTCTCCATCAGCAGGATCAGGATCGGCAGCGCGGTGACGGCGCACGCCATGCCGATGCCCAGGATCGCCTGCCAAGACTGCGCATCGGGCCCCGCCCAGCCGGGCCAGCGCAGCAGCAGCGCCGCCGCCAGCGCCCCGGTGACCAGCGGCGCGCCGAGCGCCAAGCCCGCGGTTATGCCGGTTTCCCGCCGCTTCGCCCAGGCCTGATGCAGGTCCAGTTCGATGCCGGCGACCCAGACGAACAGCATGACCGCCCACCACGCGATACCGTTCAGCGCGGCGATGACCGGGGGCGCGAAGACGTGCGCGTAGACGGACGGGAACGCCGCCCCCAGCACGCCGGGGCCGAGCAGGATGCCGCACAGGATCTGCACGACCACCAGCGGCGCCCAGTAATCGGTCCGTCCGACGCGCCAGACCAGGTACGGCAGCGTGAAGATCACGAGGATCGCGATCAGGAAAATCTCGGTCGTATTCATGGGCCCCCTCCCGCCGCTGTGTGCCGCGCGATGGGGTAGCGGGCAAGCTCAGCCCGCATCCCAGGGCGGCGGGTCCAGCGTAGTCCGCAGGAAAGCGATGAATGCCGCGGTGGCCGCGGGGATCGTCGGCGCGCGCGGATGCAGCGCATAGATCGCCAGATCGTCCGGCCCCGACCAGTCCGGCAGGACGCGCACCAGTCGCCCGTCAGCCAGCGCATCGCCGACATCCCACAATGATCGCAGCGCTATGCCCACCCCACTCAGCGCAAGTTCGCGGACGAGTTCGCTCGAATTCGTTCCGACGACGCTGTCGACGTCGACCGTGCGGCTGTGGCGACTGTTCGCCAGGCGCCACGGCGATTGCCCGTCCGCCGCCAGCAGGCGGTGTCGCGCCAGGTCGCCGACCGCGTCGGGCGCACCGTTGCGGGCCAGATAGGCCGGACTGGCGCACAACAGCCGGCGGTTGGCGCCCAGCCGGTGCGCGGCGACGCTGGCCGGAACCCGCGCGGTGATGCGGATTGCCAGGTCGATGCGTCCGGCGAACAGATCGACCGCGCTATCGGTCAGGTCGAGGTGCAGGGCGACCGCCGGATATTGGCGCAGAAAGCGATGCAGATAGGGTGCGATATGCAGCCGCCCGAACGAGGTCGGTGCGGACACGCGCAGCGGTCCGCTCGGCCGGTCGCGGATGCCGGTCAGCCGCGCCTCGGCGTCGCGCATGGCGGCCAGGATCGCGACGACATCGGCATGAAAACGCTCCCCCGCTTCGGTCAGGGCCAGCCGCCGGGTGGTCCGGTGGATCAGCCGCACCCCCAGCCGTGCCTCCAGCCGCGCCAGGCGCTTCGACACCATCGCCGGCGAAAAGCGCAGCGTGCGGGCGGCCGCGGACAGGCTGCCGTGATCGACGACGGTCGCGAACAGCGCGTAATCCGGGTCCATTCGTTCCCCTATGGAAAAACTGCTTGAACATCTTCGCTTCTACCGAACGATCGAAATTCCGTCTATTCGGGTCGTGAGGGAGAAGTTCGATGGACGGGTATCGCGACTGCGCCGGGCTGTTGATCGCCGAACCGCTGGCGGCCTTTCTGGCGGATCAGGCTCTGCCGGGAACAGGCGTCGACCCGGACCGGTTCTGGCCGGGCATGGCCGACATCTTCGCGCGCTTCAGCCCCGAAAACCGCGCGTTGCTGGCGACACGCGACCGGTTGCAGGCCGCGATCGACGACTGGCATCGCGCCCGCGCAGGCGCGCCGATCGATCCGCCGTCCTATCAGGCATTCCTGCGCGACATCGGCTATCTTGTCGACGAACCTGCGCCCTTCGCGATAGACCCCGGCGCGGTCGATGCGGAAGTCGCGACGCTCGCCGGGCCGCAGCTGGTCGTGCCGATCCTCAACGCGCGCTTCCTGCTCAACGCTGCGAACGCACGCTGGGGCAGCCTGTACGACGCGCTCTACGGCACCGACGCGATCGATCCGGCGCCGGCGGGGCGCGGCTACGATCCCGCGCGCGGCGGCAAGGTCATCGGCTGGGCGAAAGCGTTCCTCGATCGCACCGTGCCGCTGGCAGACGGGTCATGGGCCGACTGGACGGGGACGGCGCCGGAACTCGCCGATCCGTCGCAACGCGTCGGACGGGCGGGCGGGAATTGGGTGCTGCGACACCACGGGCTGCATATCGAACTGGTCATCGACCGCAGCCATCCGATCGGTCGCGACGATCCCGCCGGGCTGGCCGACGTCCTGCTAGAATCCGCGCTCAGTACGATCGCCGACCTGGAGGATTCGGTCGCGGCGGTCGCTGCCGACGACAAGGTCGCGGCCTATGCCAACTGGCTTGGCCTGATGCGCGGCGACCTGACCGCGACCTTTGAGAAGGGGGGGCGGCAGGAGACGCGGAAACTGGCGGCGGACCGACACTGTACCGCGCCCGATGGCAGCACGATCGCCTTGCGCGGCCGCAGCCTTTTGTTCGTCCGCAACGTCGGTCACCTGATGACGACACCGGCAGTGCGCCTTGCCGACGGCAGCGAGGCGCCGGAAGGCATCCTGGATGCGGTCGTCACCAGCCTGATCGCCCTGCACGATGTACGCGGCGCTCGGGCGAACAGCCGCGTCGGGGCGATCTACATCGTCAAACCGAAGATGCATGGACCGGAAGAGGCGGCCTTCACCGATCGCCTGTTCGATGCGGTCGAGGATATGATCGACCTGCCGCGCCACAGTATCAAGGTCGGCGTCATGGACGAGGAACGGCGCACGTCGGCCAATCTCGCCGCCTGCATCTATGCCGTCCGCAACCGGATCGTCTTCAT